>NC_022793.1:900000-1195201 GCF_000496595.1 Candidatus Liberibacter americanus str. Sao Paulo | reverse complement strand
TTTTATAATTGCGTAAGTCATAAATTCCATAATTTAATCTGCTATATTTCATCTAAACTTTTCAAAATTAATTATTTTCCAAATTATTAATTGATAATTTTATCCCCAAACATCTTTAATAAACATTTCCACCTTTCTAATATAAACTTTATCACCCACTCTATTTAGGCAGGAACATTCGATAAGATCAATGATGATTTTTGCAGTCAACAATGCTTTCAGGGATTGACTTTTATATAGATATTTTATGGATTTTTGTGTTGGAGAAAGAATCGCTTTTGAATCAATAAGATTCAAAAAAATGCTCTTTTATCGATTCGATATAAAAAAATATATTTAATAAAATAAAAAACTAACTTTCTGGGGGGAGGCAATGAGTATGCATGTTTTTTGATTTAATAAATCTTATTGATGATATATAAATTATATTAATTATATAATTTATTATTAAATTAATTAAAGATTTACTGTCTTTTTATAGTAATAATTTTTTTGATTATAGATCAGATGATCATGATTAAGTATTACGTACTTGTATTAAGTTTAAAATAAAAAAAGGATCTACCCATAGACTAATAAGTAGCTCCTTCTCAAGATATCACAAAAGTGAAAAAATACTTTTCAGTATTATGATACGCTCATGCTTTTTAAACGCTTCGACAGTCGGGAAACTTTGCGAGAAGCTGTGTTCCTATGGAATATCCCCTTGCTTTTAGCACTCTGTATAATTGATTGAGCTAGTCTGTAAGCTTCTATCGCTTCCGTAATATTTCCAGAAGTTATTACTTCGTTTGCATGTCGTATAAAAGAACGGACAGGAGATCGTCTATTTTTGTTAATCAATGTACGGCTAGCTATCTTGCGAACCATTTTCTTTGCAGATTTTGTGTTGGCCATTAGGCGCCTTTCGTCAATATCAAGAAAATTACACCCAATATAAAAAGTTATAAAACGCGCGGAAAGTCATTTCTCCATTCCTTGGCGATATAGGGAGTAAAAATAACATAAAAAACATAAGGATTATTTTTTAAAAAACCATCCTTACAATAACCTCAGAATTCATTGTCGTCAATATTAAAACCTAGTGATTAAGTAGGATCGTTATATTTTATTGCTGACAATGTGAGCAGTAGAAAGTAGATCGTCCTGATTGCACGATTCGACTTATAAATTGTCCACAATTTGCAGGACAAGCTTCTCCTGTTCTGCCATAGACAGCTAATGAATTCTGGAAACGTCCAATTGATCCGTCTGCATGTATATAATCACGTAGAGAAGATCCTCCAGCATTTATGGCATCGAAAAGAACATTTCTAATTTCTTCAATCAATTTAGATAGTTTAAAATTTGTCGATATGTTTTCTTGTGCTAGGCTTTTTACGTTTTGCATAGGAGATAATTTAGCTCGCCACAGCGCTTCACAAACATAAATGTTACCAAGTCCTGATACTATTTGTTGATTAAGTAATGCGTTTTTAATGCTGCTTTTTCTTTTGTAAAATTGATTCGTTAAGTATTCGGTATTAAAATTTATATCTATTGGTTCTGGTCCCATTTTTGCAAATGGAGGATATTTTTCTATTAAGCTAGTTTTTGCTAAATCCATGAATCCAAAACGACGAGGATCGTTATATATAATTCTATATTTCAGTGTTTTATCATCGTTCTCAATCGAGATTATTACGTGATTGTGTCTAGGATCTTTGATTATATTTTTATTTATGATAGTTGAAGTCGTTTTACTTTCTACTATGAATGATCCTGACATTCCAAGATGCACAATAATTGACATATCTCCTTCCAGTTCAATTATAAAATATTTGGCTCGTCTGGAAACTCTTATAATTTTTTTATTTTTGACCAATGAGCTGAAATTTTCAGGGAAATCAAAACGAAGATTCTTTCTATGCAAACACAGTTCAGTTAATAGCATATTTTCCATAATTGGAGTAAGATTGCGTCTAATTGTCTCTATTTCTGGCAATTCAGGCATTATAGTAGTTCTTTTGAAAATTTTATATCATAATTGTGGATAAAGATATTGAGGATAATATTTAATGTATAAATATTATTAACAGACAATCTGTATTCTTTGTTCTAGTAATAATCTTTCAAAACATATAGATTATAATTCAATATAATTTATTAATAAATATCAATATAGGTCTTCTGTAATAGTGAATTTATAATAATTTATATCTGATTACAATTTTGTTTTTTCGGGTTTAATTATTAGGAGTTCTCCTTTTGATTGGATTAAGTGAATATGATAAAAGATCGTTTTGGATCTGCTGAAGAAATGGAAATATCTTATGGATTCCGTAAAATTGCAGCAGAAGATAAGCAAGGCATGGTTAACAATGTTTTTTCGAGAGTAGCCTATCGTTATGATGTTATGAATGACTTTATGTCTCTAGGATTGCATAGGTTTTGGAAAGAGGCAATGGTTTCTGCTCTTAATCCTCGAAAATCTGCAAATTATCGTGTATTAGATGTTGCTGGTGGTACAGGTGATATTGCTTTTCGTATAGCAGAATCTTCGGATTTCAAATCTCATATAGTAGTTGCAGATATTAACAAGGAGATGCTTTCTATAGGTAAGGAACGCGCTTTTAAAGAAAAATTACAAAATAATATAACCTTTGTTGAAGCAGATGCTGAGCATCTTCCTTTTGAATCCAGTAGTTTTAGTGCATGCACATTAGCTTTTGGTATTCGCAATATGCCACGTATAAAATTAGTTCTGCAGGAGATTTATCGTATCCTTGAGTATGGAGGAAGATTGCTTATATTAGAATTTTCTGAAGTTCAGTATCCTATTCTTAATAAAATATATGATATTTGGTCTTTTCAAGTCATACCTCATATAGGAAAATTAGTTGCAGGCGATGAAGAACCATACCGATATTTAGTTGAGTCTATACGAAGGTTCCCCAATCAACAGGATTTTTCTGCGATGATTGCTGATTCTGGATTTTCTAATATATCAGTTAAAAACTATACAGGTGGTATTGTGGCGCTCCATTCTGGATGGAAATTTTGAGGATGATATGCATATTTTATTCGGAGAATATTATAATCTATTTCGTATTGTTTGGGTATTAGTACGTGAAGGCGTTATATCATCTTTATCCTTTGATCAGTTGCCTTATAAGTTGGTATTTTTTCAAAAAATAAGTTCTTTTTTTGCTAGAGGGAAGTCAAGGAATTATCGACATAGTCATCGTTTGGCTCGAGCTATGGAACGTCTTGGTCCGTCTTATGTTAAAATGGGCCAGTTTTTGGCTACTCGACCTGATATTATTGGGGCTAAATTATCTGAGGATCTTTCTTTGCTACAAGATAGAATGGGTTTTTTCTCTACTGATATTGCTAAGCTTTTAGTATCCTCTTCATTGAATCGCCAAATTGAGGAGCTGTATTATGATTTTTCTGATCCTATTGCAGCGGCATCTATTGCGCAATTACATCCTGCAATTGTAAATGATGTTGATGGATATAGAAAGGTAGCTGTAAAGGTCATACGCCCCGGTGTGCGCAAACAATTTTTTAAAGATATTAAAACTATGTACTTTATTGCGCGCATACAGGAGAAATTTATTCCTTCCATGAATAGGATGCGCTTATTGGAGATAGTTCGTACTTTGGAGCAAGTTACAAAAATTGAAATGGATTTACGACTTGAGGCAGCAGCTTTTTCGGAAATGGCTGATAATATCACTGATGATAGAGGATTTCGTGTCCCTAAAATTGACTGGGATCGGACAGGGCGTGATGTAGTTACTATGGAATGGATAGACGGAATAAAAATATCAGATATTGATAAATTGCGTGATGTTGGTCATGATTTAGAATGTTTGTCGGTTTCACTTATTCAGTCGTTTTTATTGCATGCGTTGCGAGATGGATTTTTTCATGCTGATATGCATCCTGGAAATCTATTCGTTGATTCCAAAGGATGTATAGTGGCAGTTGATATGGGGATCACTGGTAGATTATGTAAAAAAGAGCGTAATTTTCTTGCTGAAATATTATATGGTTTTATTACTCGTGATTATCAGCGTGTCGCAGATGTTCACTTTGAGGCGGGTTATGTTCCTCATAAACATAATACTGCTTCTTTTGCGCAAGCATTACGTGCTATTGGAGAGCCAATACATGGGCTCTCATCTGAGACGATATCTATGGGTAAATTACTGACAATGCTATTTGAAATAACAGAGTTATTTGATATGGAAACTCGTCCTGAATTAGTATTGCTGCAAAAAAATATGGTAGTTGTGGAAGGGGTTGCACGTATGTTGAATCCACAGTTCAACATGTGGGCGTCTTCTGAGCCTATTGTAGAGGCTTGGATTCGTGATAGAATTGGGCCAAAAAAAAGAATTATTGATTTACAAGATGGAATAAAATCAGCTATAAGATTAGTACAGATAACTCCTGATTTTGTTGATTCAATAGAAAAAATATCCACTTTATTGGTACAGGCGCCGATAAATGAAAATACTTCTTCTTGCTATAAAGAACCAGTAACTAATTATTCGTATATTTTTCTAAAAACATTAGTTATGTGTGGAGTCATTTTTACATTTATTTATAATATTATTATGCGATAGGGATTTGCTATTATCTTGCTAGAAAGTATGTAATTACTATTACATACTATAACTATTTTACTTTATAAAAGTATTGATTTTATTTGTATTATTATAATGCGTTAACGAAGATGTTATTTCTGTTCCTGCCATGATATATTATGCCTCAATATGGCTTTGATTAGTTTTAGATTTATATATAATTTTCATTCACATTACTAATTAATAGTTACGGTGATCATATTCAATTAGTGATTTATTATGATCTGTTTATCATATACTTTTGCATCTGCTTTTTATTATTAAGGTATAATTCATTTTCTTGGTAATGGATATTATTATGTAATCCAATTTTATTGCACAGTATGATGTATAAATGTTTTGAGAAGATCGATAGTTTTTATAGGGTCTAAATTTTGAAAGTATATGTAGATATATCTACAAGCAAATCATGCTCTTTTAACATCATGTTCTAGATGTTAGTACTATAATCCTCTATATCATTTTAAAATATTACCCGTTGTTTTCAACTCTATTTGGTAGCTGAATCTTTAGAATATTTTTTATTTAAATAAGTATATCAATCTTTGATTTTATGCTGGAGATAAGCTCATTATATTAAAGATATATTTTGCTAGTATGTTGCTTGATTTAATTGTCGAGCTGAGATGTGAATTTTTTGATCTAATATGTTTGTATATTTTTTAGTTTTTTATTATTTATGTAAATCGTATTTATACGCGTATATTATTAATTTTTTTTAATTTATTTTCGGTTTTTTTTATTTTACGATTATTGATATTTTATATGATAATACAAATATTTTTGATAATTTTATGATTAAGATTTTATCATGTAACTTGAAAAAAACTTGTTTTATTACTATATTATAAGTGATGATGCCTAGTAGGATCTTCGATCTTATTTCTGTTATAAAAGTAAAGAGATAAGTTTGTTTTTTATTACAATAGTCGCTTCATAAGGAGGACGTTATGCGTATAGATGTTTCTCGAATTTATAATTCTGCTGTTGGTTATGACGCTGTGCTTTCAATGTTAGGTGGATTAAGCTCTGTAGGTCAATCTTCTGCTTATCCCCCTTATGACATAGAGCGTACAGGTGAAAATGCTTATAGGATAACTATAGCAGTCGCTGGCTTTGATATTTCAGAACTTGATATAGAAGTTGATGCTGGCATTTTGATGGTTAGAGGTGAAAAGAAATCTGAAGGAAGAGATTCTGTTGAGTATCTCCATCGTGGCATAGCAAAGCGTGTTTTTGAGCATCGTTTTCAACTTGCTGATTTCGTGGAAGTTACATCTTCTTCTTTAGAAAATGGGCTTCTTTATTTAGAGCTATTACGAAATATACCAGAAAAGATGAAACCGCGTCGTATTCAAATTTCTCAATCTTCTAAAAAAGAAACAAATATGATTGAGAAGCGAGAGCCGTCTTGTGCTGCATGATTATATATTGAAGAAGAGGTGATTTATTCATCTCTTCTTTATTTTGTTGTATCTATATTTTATAGTTTGTTCATTTATAATGTTGTTTTGCTGCTAATTTTATTTTTTTGGATATTAGTACATAGATTATATGAGTTAAAATTTAATTTAATTAATAAAACTGATTATAGTATATGCATTATGTGGTCAGTTAATTTTATATGAATATATTTTTTCTAATATCTTAAAAGCGTGTAATTTGTTTGATTTTTAATATTTTTTGCAATTTTGAAAAGGTAAATATCGTTTAAATGTTTCGTTCCAGGAAATAAGATGTTTGCCTTTACAGTCGAGCTTTTCTAATTACTGTTTTATTTTTTTAAATCTACATAATAATTTTTCATACTGCAAATTTATTTAAAAATGATGGAGATAGTTGTTGATTGGCCGGTGGTCTTATCTATTCTACTATTATCTTTTATTTCTTAGTGTACTAAATGATTTTTTATTTTTTAACTAAATATTCTACAGGATATTTAGTTCGAGATAGATTTGGATCTATACATATGTTAAATGTTGTTCTATCTTCTCTTAATTATGTAAAGATATACTTTGTCTTACTTTTCATTTTTTAGTCTTTTATTATTATAGGTTAGCATAATTACTGTTATGGCTTTCTATATGATGTTTGATGATTGATTATTTATTAATAGCTTAAACCGTGGTACTATTTTATATCAGCTAATAATAGTTATTTCCCATATTTTGCTATCTAGCTATGGTCAATTTCAATTTCAAAAATATTGAATTGATTGTTATAATTAAGTTTAATAAAAATACCAGATTAATGATTTAGTTATATACTATAATATATCAGCAGATTACCTCTTATTTATTATTCAAGGATTATGATGCAAATTGTGAAAGCTAATCCTATATCATCTTCTGAAATAATTTTAGGAGATACTGTTTGTTTGAGTGTTTTTGTATTAATTTTACAATCAATTTCAGGACCATATTGCTATTCTGTCCCATGTGGAATGCGAGTGGAATTAGGTTCTATTGTACGCGTTCCTCTGAGATCTCGTTCTGTTCTTGGAATAGTTTGGTATAGCTCAAATAATGTAATTGATAATTGCAAATTACGTCCTATTGAATATATTTTTGAGTGTGACCCAATTTCTCATAAAATGTGTGAATTTATCCAATGGGTATCAAAATATACATTTTCTTCAACAGGATTAGTTGCTCGGATGGTTGTTTCTTCTTTATCCTTAATAGAGAAAATAGAAGAAAAAATTCAGTTTACTGGTATTTACCCTAAAATTAAAACAGCTGCTCGTCTTCGTGTTATCAATGAGATTAAAGATGGCAGTATATGGGGAATAAAAGATCTGATAAGTGCTGCTAAAGTTTCTCCTAAGGTAATTGATGGATTAAAAAATCATGGTATTATTAAAAAAGTTACTGTAATACCTTTGCAATTTTCAGAAAAGCCTGACCCAAATTTTTCTTTTCCTATATTAAACATCATGCAAAAAGAAGCTGTTGATCATATTATCCCCCTATGTAGGGATGTTTTTTCGGTTTCACTTATTGATGGAGTTACTGGTTCTGGAAAAACAGAGGTGTATTTGGAAGTTATTGCTGAAGTTTTGCGCTCAGGAAAACAAGTATTAATTTTACTGCCGGAGATTTCCTTGGTCGCTTCTATCGTAGAGCGTTTTAAAAATCGTTTTGGTACAAGTCCTGCTGAGTGGAGCTCTTCTCTTTCTTTGAGTGTTCGTGAAAAAATTTATAGAAATATTGCAAAAGGCACAATATCTGCGGTTGTTGGTGTTAGATCTGCCCTTTTTTTGCCGTTTAAAAGGCTAGGTATAATTGTTGTTGATGAGGAGCATGATATTTCATATAAACAGGAAGATCGAATATTATATAATGCGCGAGATATGTCTGTTGTTCGCGGTAAAATTGAAAAATTTCCTATAGTACTTGTTTCAGCTACTCCATCTATAGAGAGCAAAGTGAATTGTATGCGTGGGCGTTACCATTTATTACATCTGCCTATAAGACGCTTTAATAGTGTTTTGCCTGATTTGCGATTGGTTGATATGAGAAATCAGTCATTAGGATATGGAAAATTTATTTCTTTAGAACTGAGAGAAAGTATTAATGATACTTTAAAAAGGAATGAACAAGCTTTACTTTTTTTGAATAGAAGAGGATATGCTCCTCTTACTTTATGTAAGTCATGTGGATATCGCCTAAAATGTCCTCATTGTTCTTGTTGGCTGGTAGAGCATCGATCTAGGAAGAAGTTAAGTTGTCATCAATGTGGTTATATGGCAAATTATCCAGAATATTGTGTTAAATGTGGTTCTGCTGATCATATGATAGCTTGCGGTCCAGGAGTTGAGCGTATAGCTGAGGAAGTTCTTAGTTTTTTTCCTGCGGCACGAATTTCTATTTTATCATCTGATTTAGATGGTGGAATGGAAAAAATACGATTGCAGATGGAAGATATTACCAGAGGGAAATTTGATGTTATTATTGGAACACAATTGATTGCAAAGGGTCATAATTTCCCCAGAATATCTCTTGTTGGAGTGATAGATGGAGATCTCAGCCTTGCAAATGCTGATTTGCGTGCATCAGAAAAAACTTATCAGCTTTTGTCTCAAGTAACGGGCCGTGCTGGACGTTTTGGGTTAAAAAGCCTTGGTTTGATCCAGACATATTATCCAATGAATCCTATTATGCAGGCGCTTATTTCAGGTGATGCCAATTCATTTTATGAAACTGAAATTAAAGCAAGAAAAGAACTTTTTTTACCTCCATTTGGACGTTTATCTGCAGTAATTGTTTCTGGTAAAGTATATAATGAAGCAGAAAGATATGCTTATAATATGAAAAAAAATGCTCCTATAAATTCAGATATTTCAGTTTTTGGTCCGGCAGAAGCTCCACTATTGATGGTGCGTGGGCGGTATCGTTTTCGGCTTTTAATCCATGCTAAGAATAAGGCTAATTCACAAAAATTTATTGCTGACATGTGTGCTAAGTCCCCTAAAAAAAATAATTCCTTGCGTGTACAGGTTGACATAGATCCACAAAGTTTTTTTTAGACAGTTTCGATAATATATTGAGTTATTTGCCAATTATGTGATATGTAACGATCAATTATTTAATAGTGTTGTCTTTTTAAACAAAAATATAGTGATTTGAATAAAAATTAATTTTATTAGAATTGTTTAGATTAATATTATAATAAACTGATTATTTATCAGTATTTCGTTAAAGAATTAAGGTGGTCTGTTTTTTTATTATGTTCTTTATGTGAAATGATTTTAGATATTGTTGATAATTATTGCGAGATTTGTAATCTTGTGTTAGGTTATGGATGATATTTTATATAAGTGCTTATTTTTTAGTATTAGTTTTTTAGATCATGTTTGATTGAGGTATTGTTTTTAGTGTTGAATTCGTTAGGTCTATTTTCTGATTTGCCGGGTAGATATTCTCATTCCTTGTTTAGTATATCTAGCGAACTTGGTGTTTTGGACGTTGTTTCGAATGATATCTCTCTTTTAGAAGCTATTTTGCTTGAATCTACTGATTTCAATTATTTTTTAACTAGTCCTGTTTTTCCTATCAGCAAAAGAAAGATAGTAGTTGAAGATTTGATAATCAAGGCAAGTTTATGTGGCACTACTGGCAATTTTCTGAGGATTTTATTAGTAAATGGTCGGCTGAATATTCTGTCATCTATTATTAAATCATTCAATAATGTTTGTTTGCATTATCGTAATGAGATTATTGCGCATGTGAGGACCTTTGCAAAGATGTCGTCAGATCAACAAGATAAATTACGTTCTTGTTTGGAAAAGATTGTATGTAAGAGTATTGTATTAGATTTAGTTGAAGATCGATCTCTTATGGGGGGATTTGTGGTAGAGGTTGATTGTAATTATATTGATTCTTCTCTACGTACAAAATTATTTAGTCTTAGTCTTAGTCTTATATTGAAAGAGGTTAATTAATGGATATCCATGCCGCAGAAATTTCTGAGATTCTTAAAAAAAGGATTAGGGGTTTTAGTGAAGTTTCTGAAGTTTCTGAAGTGGGGCACGTTCTTTCCGTTGGAGATGGAATTGTGCGTGCATATGGTCTTAATAAGATTAAAGCTGGGGAGATGGTTCAGTTTCCCCATGGTGTTTATGGGATGGCTCTCAGTTTAGAGGTAGATAATGTTGGGATAGTCGTCTTTGGAAGTTACACAGAAATATCAGAAGGAGATATTGTAAAGCGTATTGGGAGAGTTGTTGATGTCCCTGTAGGTTTAGAATTGCTTGGTCGTGTTGTAGATGCGCTTGGCAATCCAATTGATGGAAAAGGTCCAATTGAATATAAGCAAAGGTCTTGTGTTGAAGTTGATGCTCCAAGTATTATACAACGTCAATCAGTATGTGAGCCGCTATCAACAGGTATAAAAGCTATAGATGCTCTCATACCGATAGGTCGAGGTCAGCGTGAACTAATAATTGGAGATCGTAAAACCGGTAAAACTTCAGTTATTTTGGATACTTTTTTAAACCAAAAATATATCCATGATTCTGGTGTAAAAAGTGATAAAGTTTATTGTATTTATGTCGCTATCGGTCAAAAGTGTTCTACTGTTGCTAGATTTGTTAAATATTTGGAAGAAAATGGTGCGTTAGAATATTCTATAGTGGTTGTTGCAACAGCCTCAGATCCAGTTCCAATGCAGTTTTTAGCTCCTTTTACAGGTTGTACTATGGGAGAGTATTTTCGTGATCGTGGTTGCCATGCTTTAATTGCATATGATGATTTGCATAAACATGCCGTTGCTTATAGGCAGATTTCACTTCTCTTGCGTCGTCCTCCAGGAAGAGAAGCTTATCCAGGCGATGTATTTTATTTGCATTCTCGGCTATTAGAAAGGGCTGCTAAGATGTCGGATGACCTAGGCGGTGGGTCTTTGACAGCGTTGCCTGTTATAGAGACTCAAGAGAATGATGTTTCTGCGTATATACCAACTAATGTTATATCTATTACAGATGGTCAAATTTTTTTGGAAACAGAGTTGTTTTTTCAAGGTATTCGTCCCGCTATTAATATTGGATTATCTGTTTCTCGTGTTGGATCTGCGGCTCAAACAAAGGCTATGAAGCAGGTTTCTGGTTCTGTAAAGGGTGGATTAGCTCAATATCGTGAAATATCTTCTTTTGCTAAATTTGGTGCTGATCTTGATGCGACTACCCAGAGCTTCTTAACACGTGGGAAAAGACTGACAGAACTTTTAAAACAGCCGCAGTTTTCTCCGTTAAAGATGGAAGAACAGGTAGTAATGATATTTGCAGCTGTTAATGGATATCTTGATAAAATTGAAGTGTCTCAAATTGGAAGATTCGAGTTAGAATTTTTAGATCATCTTCGTACTTTTGCTAAGGATGTCTTAGAAGATATAGGTTCACAAAAGGTTATGACTGATGATGTTATTAGTAAGTTAAAAAATGAAATTGATCGCTTTTTAGAATGTTTCAATTAAGATATCGGGTGCATATTAGAAAATGTCTTCGCTAAAAGAACTAAAAAATAGTATACGCTCTTTGAAGGAAACGCAAAAGATTACTGAGGCTATGCAAATGGTATCGGTTAATAAATTGCGTCGTGCACAATCTGATATCAAGGATGCTTCTTCTTATAAGTTTCATATAAAAGATTTGTTGATGAAATGTGCGATTGATAATTGCTCAAAAGAGGATCTCTCACCTCTTATAAGAGGAACTGGTAGAAATAAGGTTTATCTGCTGATTGTTTTTACATCTGAAAAGGGATTATGTGGAGGTTTTAATGCCCAAATTATTCGTTTCACGAGAGATCGTATTAAGGAATTAGTATCAGAAGGCAAAGAAGCTAAGATTATAGTAATAGGTAAAAAAGGTTATGAAGGATTATTTTCTGATTTTTCATCTATAATCATTGACTATGTGGAAATGCCTCATAACAAGCCAATAGATTTTGTTTATGCAAATATTATAGCAAATAAGGTATTATCTCTTTTTTTTGATAATATATTTGATATCTGTTTTTGTATACACTCAGGATTTAAATCAGTTGTACAGCAGGTTCCTATAATTTTCAAGTTAATTCCTGTCGATTTTTTAGATGAATTACAAGAGAAAAAGGAATGTAATTATTCTATTTATCTTTATGATTCAAGTTTATATAAGTTATTAGAGCAAATTTTATTTAAGAATATTTCTGCTCATATTTTTTGGAGTCTTTTGGAAAATAAGGCTAGTGAAATAGGAGCTAGGATTACTGCTATGGACAGCGCTACTCGTAATGCTGGTCGTATGGTTGATGACTTGGTTCTTTCTTATAATCGTCAGCGTCAGATGCGTATTACTACTGAGCTTGTTGAAATAATTGCAGGAGCAGAAGCAATAAAATAATTGATACACAAAAGAGGTTTAGCGTTATGGTTGCTACTAAAGAGGTAATAAGGAATGTTGGTAAAATACAGCAGGTTATGGGTGCTGTTGTAGATGTTGTGTTTCCTGATTCCTTGCCAACGATTTTTACTTCTCTTGAAGTTATGAATGATAACTCTCGCATTGTGCTTGAAGTTGTTCAGCATTTAGGGGAAAAAACAGTCAGGTGTATTTCTATGGGTATGACAGACGGTTTGAGCAGAGGTTGTTCTGTTATTGATACTGGTGCACAGATTACTGTTCCTGTTGGCGATTCTACTTTGGGCCGTATCATGAATGTTGTAGGTGATCCTGT
This sequence comes from Candidatus Liberibacter americanus str. Sao Paulo, assembly GCF_000496595.1. NCBI lineage: Bacteria > Pseudomonadati > Pseudomonadota > Alphaproteobacteria > Hyphomicrobiales > Rhizobiaceae > Liberibacter > Candidatus Liberibacter americanus. Next base: position 1,182,348 of record NC_022793.1, on the reverse strand, counting down.
TGATGAACAGGGGCCAATTCTTTCCTCAGAAAGACGTGCTATTCATCAATTATCTCCTTCTTATATAGAGCAGTCTACTGATGCCAGCATCCTTACAACAGGAATTAAAATTATTGATTTGATTTCTCCTTATCAAAAAGGAGGGAAAATAGGGCTTTTTGGTGGTGCAGGTGTTGGAAAAACTGTGTTAATCATGGAATTAATTAATAATGTTGCGAAGGCCCACGGTGGTTATTCTGTATTTGCTGGTGTTGGTGAACGTACTCGTGAGGGTAATGACTTATATCGTGAGATGATTGATTCAAAAGTCAATGTTGATCCTCTAAAGAATAATGGTTCTTCTGCGGGATCTAAATGTTCATTGGTTTATGGTCAAATGAATGAGCCTCCAGGTGCTCGTTCTCGTATTGCTTTGACAGGTTTGACAGTTGCTGAGCATTTTCGAAATCAGGGTCAAGACGTTTTATTTTTTGTTGATAATATTTTCCGGTTTACCCAAGCTAATGCGGAAATTTCGGTTCTATTAGGACGTATACCATCAGCGGTTGGATATCAATCTACTCTTGCTGCAGAAATGGGAGAGCTGCAAGAACGCATAACTACAACCTTAACGGGATCTATTACTTCTGTCCAAGCTATTTATGTTCCTGCGGATGATTTGACAGATCCAGCGCCTGCTACATCTTTTTCCCATCTTGATGCTACAACTGTTTTATCACGTAAAATATCAGAAAAAGGTATTTATCCAGCTATTGATCCACTTGATTCAAGCTCTAGTATTCTAGAACCAGATATTGTTGGAAAAGAGCATTACGATGTTGCTCGTCAAGTTCAAGAGGTATTACAACGCTATAAGTCTTTACAGGACATAATCGCTATTCTTGGAATGGACGAGTTGTCGGAAGAAGATAAACTAGTTGTGGCTCGTGCTCGTAAGATTGAGCGTTTTATGTCCCAGCCTTTTCATGTAGCTGAGGCATTTACGGGGTTCCCAGGAAAATTTGTTGCTTTAGAAGATACTATTAAAGGATTTAAAGGTTTGATACAAGGAGATTATGATCATTTACCTGAGATTGCCTTTTATATGGTAGGATCGATAGATGAAGCTGTTAAGAAAGCTGAATCTTTATCTTCAGGAGTATGATTTAGTAATTTTATGATTTACAATATTTGCAATATAATAGGATATTATGTCTATAGTGAACAGTTTTTGTTTTGAATTGGTTTCTCCAGAAAAATGTGTTTTTTCTGGAGAAGTTAAGTCTGTTGTATTGCCTTCTGAAAATGGCGATATAACAATTCTTTCAGGTCACTCTTCTGTTTTGTCTATTATAAGACCTGGCATAATCATAGTTGAACTAGCTTCTGGAGATGTTTATCGTTATGTAGTTGTTGATGGAATTGCCGATGCTTCATCATCTCGTTGTACTGTGCTATCTGAAAATATTTTTCCAGTAGATGAATTGTGTATTGATGAATTAGATAATCACATATTTAAAATTACATATGACATTAAAAGTGTTGATGATGTTGATCATAAATCTAAGTTGCAGCAACTTTTATTAGATCTATCTTTAGTGCGCGATAGTTTACGATAATAATTTTCATTATATTATAAAGCGTTATTCGCGAATAGATGTATCTTTTTATATTAATGAAAAACAATAATTATTTTTTGATATATTTTATATTTTAAAATTAATCTTATTATAATTTGAAATACCTAATCTTTATCTATCTGCTTTTTTAATTTTTTTCTACATATAAGGATTATTATTTTATTTGATACATTGCTGTGCTAAATAATGATATTATATTAATTGCTTTAAAATACCAATTACATAAGCAATCATTGCAGCTCCTATATTTTTATCCAAATCACTATGTATATATATAAAATTGATGATAAATTATCCAGTTATTGTATAGAAAATATATACAAACTAAAATTCACAATAATTGGTACGGATGGTCGGAATCGAACCGACACTTTGTCACCAAAAACGGATTTTGAATCCGTCGCGTCTACCAGTTCCGCCACATCCGCCTATATTTTTATAAAAAATAAAACAAGTTACAGAGATCATCTGTTATTTTATAGTCTATGGCAATGATTATAGATAATTTTTGTGATATTTACAATCATTTGTGCATCTTTATCAAAAATTAATTGTATCTATTGCTTATGCTTAGTATTTTGAAATGGGATGAATTTATTTTTTTGTTAAGTTGTGGACTTTGATTAGATAATTAATATTTGATATTCGATTATTGTATTTATTTATTTTTATTTGATTAATTAACTAATATACTGGTTTTATACAAATTTTCTTTGTAAAAGTTATTTATTGGATAAGGTAACGAAGAAAGAGATTATTGATGTCAAATGTAGTTGTAATTGGTTTGCAGTGGGGCGATGAGGGAAAAGGTAAGGTAGTTGACTGGCTATCTAAAAAATCTGATATCATTGTAAGGTTTCAAGGTGGTAGTAATGCAGGTCATACCTTAGATATTGATGATGTTGTGTATAAGTTATCTCTTCTTCCTTCAGGTATAGTTCGTCCTGATAAGATATCTGTAATAGGAAATGGTGTTGTTATAGATCCTCATGCTTTAGTTTCTGAACTTGAATCTTTAAGAATAAAAGGTATAAATGTTACACCAAGTAATCTACGAATTGCCAATAATGCTTCTTTAATACTATCTGTTCATAGAGATCTTGATATGTTGCGGGAGAATGCTACCACTTGTAATGGTGTTAAGATTGGTACTACACAAAAGGGGATTGGTCCTGCTTATGAAGATAAAGTAGGTCGTCGTGCTGTTAGGGTGATGGATCTTATTGATCTTGATTTTATTTCGTCAAAGATTGATCAAATATTATTTTATCATAATGCATTAAGACGTTCTTTCGGCCAGAGTGAAGTTTTGTATGAAACAATATTAAGAGAATTGACATTTGCGAGAGAAAAAATTCTTCCTTTTATGGAAAATATATGTTTTTTCCTTGATAATGAATCTAGAAGAGGATCTCGTATTCTTTTTGAGGGAGCTCAGGGATCTTTATTAGATATTGATCATGGAACATATCCTTTTGTTACATCCTCAAATACAGTATCTGCACAAGCATCAATTGGTTCTGGAATTAGTCCTTGTTCTTTAGGGTATGTGATAGGTATTGTTAAGGCTTATACGACACGTGTTGGCGAGGGTCCTTTTCCTACTGAATTGACCAACGAAACTGGTGATTTATTGAGAACAGTTGGTAAAGAAGTCGGGACTGTCACTAAAAGGCAACGTCGTTGTGGTTGGTTAGATTTAGTTATAATACGTCGCTCTATTATTGTTAATGGTGTTAAAGGTATAGCTTTGACTAAACTTGATGTTTTAGATAGTTTTGATGAATTAAAAATTTGTGTTGGATATCGTATTGATGATCGTGAAGTAGACTTTTTCCCAGATTATTTTGACCCTAATTCTCGTTTTGAGCCTATTTATTTGGTATTAGAGGGTTGGAAAAAATCTATTTCTGGAGTTCGTAGATGGAATGATTTGCCTATACAGGCAATTAACTATATAAGTAAAATAGAAGATGTGTTGGGAGTTAAAGTTTCTTTAATATCAGTTGGACCAGAGAGGGATAGTACTATTGTTGTATCTAACCCATTTGAAAATTAGAGGTGTGTTTTTATATAAATTATAGATAGATTTATAAAATAGATGATAGAAATATAATAAATGGTTGATTTTGTATCAGTAATTAAACGAGCTATAGATAGTTTACCTGAAAATACTCCTGATATGCGTTTTCAGGTATATGATCGTGCACGGATTGTTGTTTCGCGACAGCTAGAGAAGATGAAGCCACGTCCTCCACAAGAAATACTTGATCGTCAGTTGAGAAAATTAGAAAATGCTATTTTTCAGGTTGAGAGTAAGCAACATAAAATTATTAGTGTTACAGATCAAAAGATGTCTTTAGATGTTCCTGATAACGGTGGCATTAATTCCAGTAATTGTATTTTACTTGCATCTCGATTGCCTGTTTCTTCTTTTTCGCATAATGATGATATCATCAGTAATCGTAATACTATATCAGATAAGCAATATGCTGGAAAAAATATGAGTATAACATATAGTTTTATTGCAAGAAGTATATACAACAAATTTATAAATATTTTTAGATTCTCTAGTTACTCACAGCATAGTTATAACAACAAATCTATTTTTATTAATGCAGATTACACCCAAGGTGTCTTAAAAAAAATTGGTTTAGAACAATTTTCCTGCATAAATAATTATTTATTTATTGTTATAAAAAAATATTTTTTAAGTAAGGAATATGGCTTTTTATCATTTTTTTTCAAGTTATATGATAATAATATTCTAAAATATTCAGCAATATCTTTTATATTTTTGGGTTGTTTTATTGGAATATCCTATTCTATTTCAAAAAGCCAAGTAAATACAATTGGTTATATCAATAAATTACTAGATAATAATAGTAAAAATAAATTGTCTGTTCTTACTAATACTGTTCCAAAAATTACTAGAAGACTATTAGCAGATGGATCTGAAGTTGATATGGATTCATCTAATGCCTCTGATCTTTCTAATCCTTCTTTTAATAACGTTTTTGTTCATAATTCTTTAGTAGATGATAAAGATGTTAATAATAATGTTGTTAGTTTATCAAAGGGTAGCAAGTTAGAAAAAACAGCTGGAAATGAAGGGGCAAGTATAGCATTTATCAACAAAGGTTATGGAAATCCGTTGGCTTTTGCGAAGAATATAGCGTGGTCTTTACAAGAAGGTTCTCAAGGCCTGATGATAAAAGGCAATATACCTACTATAGGTAGTGATTTATCAGCGTTAATTGTTATAAAGCGAAACTTTGATATATCTTTAGCAGCAACTCATTTGATAGAAATTGTTTTTTCTTTAGAAAAAGGAAATCAAGGTGGTGATATTACAGATTTACGACAAATATCCATGAGAAAGACAGAAAAAGGACCAGGTGTTTTTTTTGATTCCAATATTTTTAGGACAGCTAAAAACTCTTATTTAATTTCCTTGAAAAATTCTTTGAATAATTCAGAAGTTTTATCAGAATACCGCTGGATGGATATTCCAATTACCTATAGTAATGGTAAAAGGATAATTCTTACTATAGATAAGGGTCGTACAGGAGCAGATATTTTTAAAATGGCAATATCTAATTGGGAAAGCCAAACTAAGAAAAGCATCAGTTAGAATTACAAGTAAAGAATAAATAAATTACAAACCAATTATTATATAATAATTATTATATAATAATTACGGAGTGTATTTATATTAATTATTTTATATCATCGTACTTAGTTAGGAAATTGAGATGCTTGATCCTTTTGCTTTTTTATTTCCGATTGCACTTTCTCGAATGCTCGCGCTTCTATTTGTCTTATTCGTTCACGACTAACTTCAAATTCGGAAGATAGATTTTCTAGTGTAACAGGATTATCACGTAAGCGCCTTGCTTCAAAAATTTTTCTTTCACGCGGATTTAAAACTGACATAGAGCTTATAAGCATATTTTTACGATTTATTGATTCTTCATTTGCTATAAGAGTTTGTTCTTGACTATCATGTTCGTCTACAAGCCATTCTTGCCATTTGATTGAATCTTCCTCTGAGGAATTTATCAGAGTATTTAGAGATTGATCTCCGCTTAAACGGCAATTCATTGATATTACTTCCGATTCTGAAACATTTAGTTTATTTGCAATTGCAGTAATTTGTTCAGGTTTTAATATTTTATCATTGACAGCTTGAAGATGTTTTTTTAAACGACGTAAATTGAAGAAAAGTCTTTTTTGATTTGCTGTTGTGCCTATTTTGACTAATGACCATGTGCGTAAGATATACTCTTGAATTGCTGCCTTGATCCACCATATACTATATGTAGCGAGGCGAAAACCACGTTCTGGATCGAACTTTTTAACTGCTTGCATCAACCCTACATTGCCTTCAGATATTACTTCGGAAATAGGCATTCCATAGCCACGATATCCCATTGCAATTTTTACAACTAGTCTTAGATGGCTTGTAACTAACTTATGTACTGCATTCAAATCACTATGCTCAATATATCTTTTAGCGAGCATATACTCTTCTTGTTTTTCTAGCAGTGGAAAATTTTTTATTTCATTAATATAACGGCTGATTCCAATTTCGCCATCTGCTATTATCGTCATGTTTCTATTAATCATGAGATTTTTGCCTTTTCTTGATTTAAAATATATCGCTACATTATATCACATTTTGAAGTAAACTACTATTTCATAGTATAGCTAATTTCATTCTCAAATATCAATCATTATAACATACAAATTTTTTATATAACTTTTATTATTTTGGCCATGTCTTCAGGAATAGGGGCTTCAAAAATCATTCTTTCTTTATTGCGAGGATGATAGAAGGATAGATGATACGCATGTAGCGCTTGTCTTGCAAGTTTATTAATTGCATTTTTCGTATCATAATTAACAAGATTTTCTTTAGTTTTAAATCCTAATCCATACAATGGATCGCCAACTAGTGGATGTCCCTTATATGCCATATGTACGCGAATTTGATGTGTTCTTCCTGTTTCCAGTTGGCATTTTAATAAGGATATAGCGCAATTTGAATTATTGTTAAAGCTTTCTATTGTTTGATAGTGAGTTACAGCTTTACATGCTGTTTTATCATTTGTTTTTTTTACAGCTTGTCTTAATCTATTGAATCTACAACGTCCCAATGGTGCATTAATTGTTCCAGATAACGGAAATGGCGTTCCCCATACCATCGCATAATATAATCGTTTGAGGCCAAGAGATAGTCCATGATCTGCAAACTGTTCTGAAAGTTCTCTATGTGCAATATCATTCTTTGCTACTATGATAATTCCTGTTGTGTCTTTATCTAATCTATGCACGATGCCAGGGCGTTCTTCTCCATTTATACCAGATAGATTATTTTTGCAGTGGTATAAAAGTGCATTTACCAAAGTTCCACTCCAATTCCCTGGTGCAGGATGTACTACTAATCCTGCTTGTTTATTTATTACTATGATATCATTATCTTCATATATTATATCTAAAGGTATATATTCTTGAGGGATGTTAAGTTGTTTTATCTTAGGAATTCGTATATAAATTTTGTTTCCTAAGACGATTTTTTGTGATGGATCGCTGACAATCTTATCGTCAACACTTATATAGCCGTTAGTGATTAGTTTCTTTATATATGAGCGTGAAATTTTTTCTTTTAATTTTAAGTTCAGCCACTTGTCAATTCTTTCCGTACTGGCATGATCTGCTATCAATGAAATGTTATTATTCGTGCAGCCATCTAATATAATTTTCATAATATTTAAAAAATTAAATTCAATCGATTTGTTCCACAATGATCTATCTCAAATCTAATCACATAAATCCATCTATCTCATTTTATAGAAATAAAATTAATCATGTGGTAATACATTATATTTAGATAGAAAAATAATCAATTATATCATATTATATTGTAAATTAAAAGAAAGTTCCAGTATTATATACTGGTATGCTCATTAGATGTCAATTTATTGATATCCTTATTACGTCAAAATTACTTTTTATATATAATCATCGTGAAATATATTATAACCTTTTTCTTGCATACCAGTAGCATCAGGCAATAAAGTATATCTTTCTCCTTTTAATCGCCAATTATTTTCATGTTTTTCTATATAAAAAAGGTTATATGATGCCTGTTGTTTTTTGCTTTTAATCGCTTGACATGCTGATGATACGCCAACTACTGGTGTTATGTTTTTAGGATTTGGCAACCATTGAACGCTGTTTATATGCGTATGACCGTGAAGTATTAATTCTGCTCCTTCTCGATTAATCATGTCTTGAAATCTTTTAATGCCAAACAGACGATTATGTAATGAAGTTTTATCTAAAACAGGTGGATGATGCATCATAATAATCCTAAAGAGATCATCCTTCTTTGCTTGCCTTAATAGTAATGAGGTGTCTTCAGCTTGTTTCTTGCCGAAATATCCATTTGCAATAAAAGGAGGGGTTAATATTGATGTTGAACATCCAATTAAAGCAATATTATCTCTCACGCGCATATAAGGGAATAATCTTTCTTTAATATACGGCTTATCTCCAACGATATAATTTTTCCATGCATTTAGAGAATATTTTTGTGCACTTTTTGCATATTTATCATGGTTCCCTGGTACAATTGAGATACTATCAGGATTACCAGCTCTTTTGAGCAAACTTGTAGATTTATCTATCTCTCTTTTACCTGATAGATTAACAAGATCTCCTGTTATTACAAGATGATCTGTATTACGCAAAGCAATATCATTAATTAATAAATCAGCGATTTTATTAGCAAAGTATTTTTGTCTATTAAATTTCCAATTTAGCAATCCAATGATTCTTTTGGGTGATAATTCATATAAATACAGGGGAGCAGTTAGATGAAGATCAGATATATGCGCTAATATAAACATATCAATTATGTATAACTTCTTATTACTTTGCTTCGTAAATATCTATATATGTAAAATAAATTATTTTATCTATCAAGTAGTTTGCTTTTTATACGATGTTGTATGTCATAATTTGAAATTATGTTATTAAGCTTGTATTGAACATCAAAACATTATTTTACTTATATATATAAAATCGATTATATAAAATATCTTTTTTATTAATTCTATATTTATTATGGATTCGATGAATTTAATAAGGTATTTAATTTATAGAGATTTTTCTTTTAAATATTCAAATGGTTCAGTTTGTTTGAATTAGGAGATTCCTTTGATGAGATATGTTAAGCATATAACAATTGATGATGATGAAGATAATATGCGTTTTGATCGTTGGTTTATGATTCATTATCATCATATTAGCTTTGCTCATTTACAAAAACTTTTACGATCTGGTCAGATACGTCTGAATGGAGGGCGTGTTAAATCAAATTTTCGACTAAGAGCTGGGCAAGATGTTCGCATTCCACCTATTGTTCATGCTTCAATTATAAAAAATGATAAAAAACCCCTGATTGATCAATCCATAAATTATTTGGATGCTTCGAAATTTTTAAATAGCATTTTGATTTATGAAGATAGCGAGATTTATGTGTTTAATAAGCCTTCAGGCATTCCCGTGCAGGGTGGTTCAGGGATTACTTATCATATCGATGGTCTATTGAATTATTGGTTAGGATCAAAAGGAGAAAAAACCTATCTTATCCATAGGTTAGATCAAGAAACATCAGGTATACTTATTGTGGCTCGTACACGTGCTTCTGCTCAAAGTCTTACGGAAGCGTTTAGAATGCGTAAGGTTAAGAAAATATATTGGTCTCTAGTTAGAGGTGTTCCTAACAAGAATAAGTTTTTTATTTCTAATTGGTTAATAAAGAAATGCCGGATTGGAGGCGACTATGTGCAAGTGGCAGATAATAGCGAAAAAGGAGCAAATCATGCAATTTCATATTTCAGAATAATTGATTGTTCAGAAAAATTTTGTTGGTTAGAAATGCAGCCCCATACAGGACGTACGCATCAGTTGCGTGTTCATGCTCTTCATATAGGACATCCTATTGTAGGAGATAAAAAATATTATATAAATAATTCTATAGGTGATTATTCAAGTAAAATTAAAAATCATCTATATCTTCATGCCCGTTATATAGATTTCCCTCATCCGTCAGGCGGCAGACTACAAATTACAGCTCCATTATCAGATCATATGGCTAAAACTTGGGATTCATTTGGATTTGACTATAGCACTGATGTATGTTTCAAGCGCTTATGATAAATAATGATGTCTATTTTCAATCATTATTAGATTTAATTTGTTCATTATATGATATATGCTATGATTAGTTAATATATAAATATACATATTCAATATTTCCCAAAAATTACATTCACGTATTATTATCGGAAAAAACGTTTCTTTTTCCTACGTGATCTGCAGAGCTAACTAGTCCATCTTCTTCCATCCTTTCTACTAATAGTGCCGCTTTATTATAGCCTATTTGCAGGCGACGTTGGATAAAAGATGTTGAACATCTTTTATTAGTCATTACTAGAGCGATAGCTTTTTTATAAAGATCACAACCATCTTTTATATTATTAGAGTTGTTTTTTGTATTGTAAATATCTTGATTATTATCAGCTGTAACGGTGTTGAGATATTGAGGGTTGCCTTGTGTTTTAAGATGTTGGACAACTTTTCCAACCTCAATATCAGATACTAGCGGCCCATGTACACGCTGAATCCTTCCTCCTCCAGACATGTATAGCATATCTCCCTGACCAAGAAGTTGTTCTGCTCCATGTTCTCCTAATATTGTTCGACTATCAATTTTTGAAGTTACTTGGAATGATATGCGGATAGGAAAGTTTGCTTTAATAGTTCCAGTAATAACATCTACTGAAGGTCGCTGTGTTGCCATAATCAAATGTATACCTGCAGCACGTGCCATTTGTGCCAATCTTTGGATAGCACCTTCAATTTCTTTTCCTGCAACCATCATTAGATCTGCCATTTCATCAACAACTATGACAATATAAGGCATAGGTGACATATCATTATTTTTTATTTCTTTATATTTATATTGATTATCATCAATATTTCCTTTCTTTTCAGGTCTCATTATTGTGATATGTTCATTATAGCTCTTAATATTACGTACAGATAGGCGTGACATTTTTTTATAACGCTCTTCCATTTCTCGCACTGCCCACTTCAATGCCATAACAGCTTTTTTAGGATCTGTTACTACTGGAGTTAAAAGATGTGGGATCCCATCATAAATTGATAGTTCAAGCATTTTAGGATCCACCATGATCATACGACATTCATCAGGACGAAGGCGGTATAGTAATGACATGATCATGGTATTTATAGCTACAGATTTCCCCGATCCAGTAGTTCCTGCTACAAGTATATGGGGCATTTTTGCAAGATCAGCTATTACAGGCTCTCCGCCGATTGTTTTTCCAAGACATAAAGGTAAATCTGCTTTTGAATTTGAAAAACTTTTAGATTCAATTAGTTGACGAAAATAAACAATTTCTCTGTCATCATTAGGCAATTCTATGCCGATGGCATTACGTTTTGGGATGACGGCAACACGAGCTGATAATGATGACATGGAACGAGCAATATCATCAGCTAATCCTATCACTCTTGATGATTTTGTTCCTGGAGCAGGCTCAAACTCATAAAGTGTTACCAATGGGCCAGGATTTGCATTGACTATTTCACCTCTAATTCCGAAATCTTCAAGTATATTTTCCAATATTCCGGCGCTTTTTTCAATATATTCATGGTTTATATTTTGAAAGTTAAGATTTGGTTTTTCTTGTAGTAAAGAAATGCAAGGATGCTCATAGTTTACTTCTGTTTGCTTAATTTTTTTCGACATTTCATGGGTATAATTATTATTAATTATTTCAGAAGAGAATGATTTTTGGCAAATGGAATGTTTATCATCAATCCTTTGTTTTTTATCCATTGTATTACTATTAGTATTGCAAACAGTTTTTGATCCTTCTATTTGACTGCATTCAGGTGTTTTATTAAGTATTTTTGAAATAAAATTTTTATTCTCTGATAACCTAAATTGTTTTGATATGATGTTTCCTTGATCATTAACCAGAAAAGAAGGGTTTAATTCTTCAAAGAAAGCAGAGTCTGAAATCCACATAAAATTTGTGAGATTATGATTAGTTTGATGAGAAGAATGCTCTGAATATTTCTTTCCTTCTTCAACGTCTTCATCTTTCAAATAGCTTTGAAATTCTTGCTTTTTTGTCTTAAGTTCGTAGCCATAATTATCGTTATTTACAATCTTTAATTTACAAGAAGTTTTTTCTCTTTCTTGCTGGGAGACAGCATTATTCTTATCCATCATTAATTTATTTTTTAAATTTACAAGAGAACAAGATGATCTCAATCTTTCTTCCGTTAATTTTTTTGCCTTATCTTTCCTAAAATCAGATTCTATATTTTCTGATTTTTGCGATAAATAACCTTTATGATATCGATTTATCTCGTTTTCAGGTGTTCGTGTAAAACGAACATTGGGTGAGATAAGGAATGCCTCGTGCCAAGGTGGTAGAGAACGTTTTATATTCACTTTTTTTTTCACAGTATTTTGCCAATATGATTCAATTTTTGAGAATTTCATTTTATCCACTAAGGTTAATTTTACCTTTATAAGTGATATTAGTGAAAATCAGTTAACAATTTACTTCTGAAATATAATCCATTCGTTTGAATATTGAATATTATTTTTATTTTATTGTTTTTGAAGTGAGATGATAGTAGTAAGTAAATATTTTATTTTAAATATAGCCCCATTGTTCATTCAAATTTATAGAGTAATTTTTGAATTGCGATATCATATGATGATAACTGTAGTTTATTATATAGGTGATTGTATTGCAAAACTATCATTGAATGCTTTAAACCATTGGGATAGTTCACTAGTAATATGAAGGGTTATTTATTATAAGCTTTTTGTTGGTGGTATATCGTTTTTTGTATAATATGATAATTATGTGATGAGCATATAATAATTAATTTTATTTTTTCCCTTAATTATTTTTAATTTTTTAAGCCTTAATATATTAATGCAGGATAAAAATATGTTTCAATCTTTTGATGTTAAATCATCTCCACAGCATTCATTTGAAAGATTGAAAAATCTGCGACTTTGTTTTGATCAATTAGGAATAGATGCTTTTCTTGTGCCGCGTGCAGACGAATATATGGGTGAATTTGTTGCTGCACATTCTGAAAGACTTGCTTGGCTAACAGGTTTTACAGGATCTGCAGGAGCAGCTCTAGTGTTGCGACAGAGAGCTATTATCTTTGTTGATGGTCGTTATATAATTCAGGCAAAACAGGAAGTTGATACTACATTATTTGAGATAAATAATCTGACCATTGAACCTTTGCATATATGGCTATCGTATCATTCTCAAGAACATATACGTCTAGGAATTGATCCAATGTTACATTCAGCTTTTGAAGTATGTAATTTGAGTGAAGCAATGTGTAAAATAGGTGGGGTGATAGTTGATTTATCTCATAATCCTATTGATAAATTATGGCAAGATAGACCTGCTCAATCAGTAAAAAACATTGCGATTCAGGATATAGCTTATTCTGGTAAAATGCCTGAAGAAAAGATCAATGATATTTGTGCTGATCTTAATATGAAGAAAGTAGAAGCTGTTTTTATATGCGATCCTGCTTCTGTTGCATGGATTTTTAATATTCGAGGGTTTGATATTCCACGTGTTACTTATCCTTTATCTCGTGCTATTTTATATGTGGATGGAACTGCTGAAATTTTTATTGATAAACGTAGTCTTAATGAAGAATTAAATTGTTTTCTGTGTTCAAGAGCGTCTATCTTCGATCTTGATATGATTTATTCTCGTTTAACTACCATTTCATTGAAAAATATATCTATTCTTATTGATACTAAGTGGGTTCCATATCGTTTATTCGATATACTTTCTCAAGGCAATTGTACAATAATTGAATGCCCTGATCCTTCTCGTCTATCGCGCGCTGTAAAGAACAAAACTGAAATTGAAGGTATGATGTTATCTCATATCCAAGATGGTATTGCGATGGTTTATTTCTTTTCATGGTTTTATTCGCAAAAATTGGAAGAATTAACTGAAATTGATATTGCAAAGAAGCTAGAAGTTTTTCGTGGAATGATAGGTCGCAAGATGAATAATCCTCTTAGGGATATTTCATTCAATACGATATCTGCTTCTGGTTCAAATGCTGCTATTATTCATTATCAAGTTACTATTGAAAGCAATAGATTATTGCGAAATGGTGAATTTTTATTACTAGATTCAGGTGCTCAATATGTGAATGGAACTACAGATATCACTAGAACAGTGGCTGTCGGGAATCTAGACAATGAAAAAAAGAGATTTTTTACATTGGTATTGAAGGGTATGATAGCTGTTTCTACAGCAAGATTTCCACAAGGAATACGTGGCTGTGATCTTGATAGTATAGCTCGTATTTTTTTATGGAAAGCAGGATCAGATTTTTCTCATGGAGTAGGGCATGGAGTTGGTTCATTTTTATCAGTCCATGAAGGGCCTCAAGGTATTTCTAGGATTAACCGTCAGCCTTTGCTACCTGGGATGATGCTCTCGAATGAACCTGGTTATTATAAGCATGGTAATTTTGGGATCCGTATTGAGAATATTCTTTGTGTTTCTGATCTAGAAAAAATTGATGGTGGTGAATGTTTGATGCATAGTTTTAAAACAGTTACTCTTTGTCCGATCGATAAAAATCCTATATTAATTGATCTTCTTACTCCCGAAGAGAAAATGTGGATAAATGATTATCATGAACATGTGTATAAAACTCTTTCTCCCCTTATAGATGACGAAAAAGTTATGGAATGGTTATTATATGCTACTTTCCCTGTTTGAGATGAAATATTTCTTAATTTTATTAAGAGTATTTCTATGCCCATAGCATGGATAACTCATTGTATACTTAATAGAAAAATTATCTGAAGGATGACATAATTATGAGTTTTACACTAAATAAATCCAAAGAAATAACCTCTGCTGCCAAGGATTCTCACTATGCAAAACTTCGACGTAATTATCGGGATAGAAAAAAGTTAGATCATAAATTTAAGATAGAAAAAAAACTTTCATCACAGGATAAAAGATTGCTGCTATATGGAATTCATACTGTGGGTGCAGCTATTAATAATCCTAAAAGACAGATATTCCGATTGTTGGCAACACGCAATGCTTTAGCAAATTTAAACTATAATGAGCATTCATCTAGTGTTTTCCCTATCCAGATAGTATCTCCAAGAGAGATAGATAATATTGTTGGGAAGGATACCGCCCATCAGGGCGTTTTATTAGAAACTCTTCCTTTAAAGTATCCGTCATTTGATATAATTCGTAAAAGCAAATTATTAATTGTGTTAGATCAAGTAAATGATCCACATAATGTTGGTGCTATCTTACGATCAGCTGTCGCTTTTAAATGTGATGCTATTATTACAACCAAGCGACATATTCCTGATGAAACATCAGTGCTTGCTAAATCTGCTTCTGGTGCATTAGAGCACATTCCATATATTCGTATTGGCAATTTAGCAGAGGCCTTGCAAAAAATTCATTCTTTTGGTTTTCAAACAATAGGGCTTTCTTCAGATAGTGACATTGATCTTGAAGAATCTTTTTGTAGCGATAAAATTGCCCTTGTGCTAGGATCTGAAGGCAAAGGATTACGTAAAAAAACTCAAGAAACTGTAAATGTGATAGCTCAAATTAATATGCCTGGCGAAATAAAATCTCTTAACGTATCAAACGCCTCAGCTCTTTCCCTTTATATAGTTCAAAACCATTTTAAATTAAAATCGTTATAATTTATTTTATAAATAAAATAAGATTACTTTTAATTTTTTTAAAAATTATATCTTATTATTTTAATACTATTTATCAAAAAAACATCTACTCTGTTTATATAACTAAAAAATATAGTATATATTTTTATATAAGATTATATCATCGTTATTAATATAATTTTGCCAATAATTATGCCGTTAAAATTGAAATAGCTATTTCATACATATTAAATTGTGAAAGATTGCTAATAGATTTCTATCTATGTATATAATTTATTCTAATAAAAAATTATTTTGTTTTAAAGGACTAAGTATGGATTTTGAAAGTTTTTTCAAAGATCAGATAATGAATTTACGCCGTGAATCATGTTATCGTGTGTTTACAGAGATAGAATATGGTAAACATAAATTTCCTTATGCAACGTATAATTCTGATACTGGAGCCAAAAAGGTAATTGTCTGGTGTAGTAATGATTATCTTTGTATGGGAAAACATCCAAAAGTTATAGAATCAGTTCAAAATGCTATTAAAAAGTGCGGTGTTGGCTCTGGTGGAACTAGGAATATTTCAGGCAATAATTACTATCATGTGATGCTTGAGAAAGAAATATCGGATCTGCATTGTAAGGAATCTGCTCTTATATTTAACTCTGGTTATATTGCTAATTGGACTACTATAGATACACTTTGCTCTAAAATTGAAAATATGGTTTGCTTTTCTGATGCTAATAATCATGCTTCTATTATTGAAGGTATTAGGCAATCTAAATGCAAAAAAATTATATGGAAACACAATGATTTAGATGATCTAGAAAGGCATCTGTCTTCAATTAGTCTTTCCGTGCCAAAAATTATCATCTTTGAATCCTTATATTCAATGGGTGGTGATATTGCGCCTATTAGTAGAATATGTGATTTAGCAGAAAAATATAATGCAATGACTTACGTAGATGAAGTGCATGCAGTTGGAATATATGGAGCAAGAGGTGGTGGTATATCAGAGCGTGAAAGAGTAATGGATAGAATAACGATAATATCTGGAACTCTTGCAAAGGGATTTGGATCATACGGAGGATATATTGCTGCTTCTGCTAATTTATGTGACTTTATAAGATCATTTTCTTCAGGATTCATTTTTACAACATCATTGCCGCCAGCGATTGCTAGTGCGGCTATAACCTCGATTCAACATTTAAAAGAGCATAATTATGAAAGAATAATTCATATGAATCGTGTAAAAAAATTATGTAGTGCTCTTGATAAAACTTCTATTCCTTATGTTAATAATTCAAGTCATATTATTCCTGTCATGATCGGTGATGCTAGAAAATGTAAATGGATATCAGATTCTTTACTAAAAGACTTTGGTATTTATATACAACCAATCAATTATCCAACTGTCATTAGGACAAAGGAGATGTTGCGCATAACTATTACTCCCATGCATACCGATTATGATATTGAATATTTGGTTTCAAGCTTAGAACAGCTTTGGATAAAATATGATATTATTAAATCATCTTCTAAACTTTCAAATAATTAAATCAAATGCAATTCTTTTATTTAAAAATCTAACATAATATTTATAATGATCTTGTTAATATAACTATGTATATAATTTGGTTGTAGTTTATAGATATTCATGTAGGTATAAAGAACAATTTTATCACTTTTTAAGTGTAATCTGTTGACAGTTGTGTTATTGATGCTCATATAGATGTTGTAGTTTGTTTTTTAAAAGTGATTTTTGTTTTTATATTAGTTTATGGGAGGGATGCCCGAGTGGTTAAAGGGGGCGGACTGTAAATCCGTTGGTTTATCCTACGTTGGTTCGAATCCAACTCTCTCCACCATTATATTTTGTGATATTTATTTATGCGGGTATAGCTCAATGGTAGAGCAGCAGCCTTCCAAGCTGAATATGCGGGTTCGATTCCCGCTATCCGCTCCACATTTTGTCTTTAAGTAGCGTTGTATTTTGCATTATATGTATTTTTAATTTTTTATGTTACGAATATCAGTTCATTTTCGATGATTTTTGTATGTATCTTAAGATAGGGATAAAATGAGATGGTATTTATTTCTAATATTTTATGTCATGTACGTCCATCGGCTACTATTGCTGCCTCACAGAAAGTTAAAGATTTAATATCTAAGGGCTTTGATGTATTGAGCCTTACCGCTGGAGAGCCTGATTTTGATACTCCTGATAACGTGAAGAATGCTGCTTTCCGTGCTATAGAGATGGGTGAGACTAAGTATACTGCTGTTGCTGGGATATCGCTATTGCGGGAGGCTATAGTTAGTAAACTTAAGAGAGATAACAATCTTGACTATTCCTTAGATCAGATTATTGTAGGTTCCGGTGCTAAGCATGTTATTTTTAATGCTTTTATGTCTACGCTTAATCCAGGCGATGAGGTATTAATTCCTAAGCCTTATTGGGTTTCGTATCCAGATATGGTAATTCTTTGCGGTGGTAAGCCTGTTTTTATTGATACAAATCAAGATGATAATTTTCAGCTTTCTCCAGAGAGCCTTGAGCGAGCAATTACTGCCAAAACAAAATGGTTGATTTTGAATTCTCCTTCTAATCCCTCAGGTTCGGTTTATTCTGAAGATAGATTAAGGTCTTTATCTGAAGTATTGCTCAAGCATTCACATGTTAGAATTATTTCTGATGATATTTATGAACACATTATTTATAAAGATTGCGTATTTAGAAATATTATAAACGTTGAGCCGTCTCTGTATGATCGTACTCTTGTTGTCAATGGCGTTTCTAAGTCATATTCTATGACTGGTTGGCGTATTGGTTATGCTGCTGGTATGCCTGATTTGATAAAATCCATGATTATTTTGCAAGGTCAGCAGACTTCAGGTGTATGTTCTATTTCACAGTGGGCAGCTGTCGAAGCGTTAAATAACTCTCAAGATTTTATTTTAAATAATAAGAAAGTTTTTGCACGTCGTCTTGATATGTGTTTTTCTATATTAAGCGAGGCATCAGGCATGGAATTTAGGATGCCTGATGGTACTTTTTATATTTATCCATCTTGTCGTGGTTTAATTGGCAAGGTATCTCCTGCTGGGAATGTGATAAAAACGGACTTAGATTTTGTGAATGATCTTTTAGAGGTTGAGAAGGTGGCTGTTATTCATGGTTCGGCTTTTGGTTATGGTCCAAATGTGCGTATTTCTTATGCTGTTTCGGATAATATTTTGGAAAGAGCGTGTAGACTTATCAAGAAATTTTGTGATTCGTGCAAATAGGTTATTTTGGTTGTATTTATAATTTTTATATGTTGTATAAAAAACTCTATTCATTTTAATGATTTATTTATATTATGGTTGTTGCAATTTTATGATAGATCATATAATAGACTAAGTATATGGCATTATGTGCCGATAGATTTGGGATGTAATAGGGGCCAATAGCTTTTATTATTCCTGGTGACTTAATAGATGTAATGTTTTTGTATTATAGGTACTGCTGTTAAAATTGACAAAAGATGCTTTGCTAAGCATAATAATATTGACAAATTTAGGTATGTTTTGCGGTTTCTTTGTATTTGATTGTGCCATGTAAATGGTGAATATTTGCTTATTCTATTAAATCTCGTTAAAATTTAGTTTTCGATATAGACTTGGAGTATTGCTCATATATATTTATGAGTTTATCGCCATTTGTTTTGTCGTTGTTTTGAGGAAGTCCATATCTATGGATTTTCATTTTGTGTTTTAATTGATTAAAGTTATTATTTGCAATAACTATATATCAATTATATTGTAATTTTGCTCTTGATAATGGGTGCTTTTAAAGTTCAATTATCATTTCGTTTTTAAGTTAATATATTCTTATTGTATATTATAATTATAGTTTGATTATAGTAAAACAATGAAGATAAGGTCTGGAAAATTTATATATGAAAATTGTTGAAGATATCCCTAAAGTTATAGGAGATGCTCTTTCTGAGCGGGGGTATTTTAATTTAACACCTGTGCAGAAAGCTATTCTTAATTCTGATTTGGTTGATAAAGATATCCTAGTTTCTGCTCAAACAGGTTCTGGTAAGACTGTTGCTTTTGGATTGGCTTTGGCTCCAAATCTTTTGGGTGATAAGGATCTTTTTGATAGCCATGGCGCTCCTTTAGCTCTTGTAATAGCTCCTACTAGAGAATTGGCTATGCAGGTTGGTCGTGAGTTAGAATGGCTTTATGCAAAAACTGGAGTTGTCATTTCTGTCTGTATTGGTGGTGTGAGTATCAATGTTGAACGTAGGGATTTGCGAAAAGGATCGCATATTGTTGTTGGAACTCCTGGTAGGTTATGTGATCATATTAGGGGTAAGAGTTTGGATATATCTCATCTTAAGTCTGTAATTCTTGATGAAGCTGATGAAATGCTTGATTTGGGATTCCGAGATGATATTGAATTCATTTTGGATTCATCCCCAAAGAAACGTCGAATGTTGATGTTTTCAGCTACTCTTTCTCCTGCAATTATTACTTTAGCTAAGAATTATCAGAAAGATGCTGTACGCATTAATATATCTTCTGATAGTCGTCAGCATAGTGATATAGATTATCGTGCAATGCTAGTAAGAGTTAGTGATCGCGATAACGCGATCGTTAATATATTGCGTTATCATGACGCAAAAAACGCATTAGTATTTTGTTCTACACGTGCATCTGTAGCTCGTTATACTAAAGTATTAGCAGATCATTTGTTTCAAGTTGTTGCTTTATCTGGAGAGTTAAGTCAGCAAGAACGTAGTAATGCGCTTCAGATGATGCGTGATGGAAGAGCTAGAGTATGTATAGCGACAGATGTTGCTGCGCGTGGTATTGATTTACCAGATCTTGATCTTGTTATCCATGCTGAATTATCTTCTAATCCAGAGACTTTATTGCATCGCAGTGGCCGTACAGGTAGAGCGGGACGCAAGGGTATTAGTGTTTTTGTTATTCCTCAAAATTTGCAGCGCCGTGCTGAACGTTTGTTAAGAGATGCAAATGTTTCTGCAAATTGGGAACAAGCTCCAACAGCGGCAGAAATAATAGAACGTGATTCTCAAAGAATGCTTAAAGATTCATCTTTGCTTGGACCTATTAAAGAAGATGAAAGAAAACTTGTAGATGAATTATTATCTCAGCATTCTCCTGAGAATATAGCAGTTGGTTTTTTGCGTATCAACCGTGCTGGACGTTGTGTTCCAGAAGAACTGAATCCTGTTTCTCTCAATTCTTCAGGAAGAGGCTCTTATTCTAGAGGTGATTCTAAATTATCAAGGGAAAATTCGCGTGATAATTTTAGAAATTCATCTTGGTTCTCTCTTTCTGTAGGAAGTAAAGATAAAGCAGAAGCTCGCTGGTTAATACCTATGTTATGTCGTAACATTGGGATTAGTCGCAATAGTATTGGGGCAATTCGTGTTCAACCGGAACAGACTTTTATAGAAATTTCATCAGATGGAGTAAAGTTTTTAAATACTTCCATTAAATTAGATAGAGGTATTCAGATCAGGTCTCTGAACGGCGGAAGGCCTGATTTTAAAAGTAACAGATCATCTGGTGTTATGAATCGTGGTACTCGCTATGGTATGGCGGATAGAAAATTTAGTAAGTCTAGAAGATCATTTAGTGGTTAAATTTATACGATATAAAATATTACTTGGATTTCTCAACATACTGAATTATAATCATTAATTTACTTTTTTAATATGATACATGTAATTGAAAAATATTGATTTTACTCTTCCTCTAAATCAATATTTTTCAATCCAACTATAAAGTAATCATGACCACTATAAATTGTCAAAATTGCTGATATCCATAGAAGTGTAATTCCTATTTTTTTCACATAAAATGTCCACTCTTCGCAAGCAGGGCCTGCTAGTAAAAATCCGATAGATATCATTTGAATTACGGTCTTGAATTTTGCAATGCGTGTAACAGGTACACTTACTTTTAGTTCTGCTAGATATTCGCGCAGTCCAGATACTAAAATTTCACGACATAAAATTGTAATAGAAGCCCATATTGAATATATATCAATTGTTCCATCTGCTGTCATTAATAAGATAATTGAAGATACTAGTAGTTTATCTGCTATAGGATCAAGCATTCTACCTATATTAGAAGTTTGATTCCAGATCCTGGCAAGATAACCATCAAAAAAATCAGTAATTGAAGCGATAGTAAATAAAAAAAGAGATATCCATCGCATAATATATGTATCTGGAAAAAAGCCTATTTCATTCATGAAAAAACATAGGCAAATCACAGGGACAACTAGTATTCGACCGTAAGTTAGCATATTTGGAATGTTATAGGAACGGCTAGCCATTTATTCCTCTTATGGAATTTTGATGTAGATTATATGAATTTTACTTAAAACGGAAAACACGAATCACAATTTAATTTCTTTATATACTTATATATTATTTCTATGAAAATAACGATAAATTTTATCTGCTATTTTTTTTGAAATTCCTTCCGTCAATGCGAGTGTCTCGGGAGATGCTCTTGAGATCATTCTTATTGTCCCAAATGACTGCAGAAGTGAATATTTTCTAGTTTTTCCAATTCCATCAATTTCATCAAGAGGACTATAAGTCAATTTTTTTCTGCGCTTACGATGAGAAGTAATAGCAAAACGATGTGCTTCATCCCGGAGACGTTGCATTAAATAAAGTACAGGATCACGCATTGATAGTACAATTTCTTTTCCATCTTCTATGAAAAACCTTTCTTGTCTATCATTACGTTGTTTTCCTTTCGCAATACTAATTACTTTAAAACGATTTTCAATTCCTAATTTTTTTAATAGGCTATATGCGGCAGATAATTGGCCTTTCCCTCCATCAATTATAACTACATCTGGCCAAGAAGGAAAAGAGTATTCATTTTTTTCAATATTATGATTTATTTTATTTTTAAGTAGTTTTGAGAATCTTCTTTCTAATAAAAATCGCATCATAGCGCAATCATCCTTTGTGCTAACATCATTAGGATTTAGATTAAACTTTTGATATTGATTTTTTATAAATCCATTATCTCCAGCTACAACCATACATCCAACAGCACTGCAGCCCATAACATGTGAATTATCATATATTTCGATTCGTTTTGGTGTTTTTTTTAATGAAAATTTTATTGCAAAATCTTTTATAGATTGTTTATGGAAGATTTCAGTAGTAATTTTTTGTGAATGATATTCACGAGCATTTACAAGAGCTTGTATAATAATCTTTTTTTTTTCTCCTCTATTAGGTACATTTATTTTTACTTTGTGCCCATATTTTTTAGTAAAAGACTTTTCTAATAATTTAGATTCTTCCACTTCTTCTGATAATAAGATATTTTTTGGACAAGGTTTATCATCATAAAATTGTGTTAGAAATGATTTAATAATTTGTGCATTGCTTAGCTGTGGATCTGTTTTTAGAAAGAAAGCATTGGAACCTCTGTTTTGTCCAAATCGAAAGAACACTGTTTGTATACAAGCAGTATTTTTATCTCGATATATAGAAAAGAAATCCGTTGTTTCTGTGTTAAAATCGCTGTGATTTTGTATGAGAGAGAGAGCTGCTATCCTATCACGATGTTTTATAGCTGTCTCGAAATCTTCTATCTTTGTCGCTTGATTCATTTCATATGCGATTTTTTCTTTAATATTTTGATTATATCCTGATAAAAAATCTTTGGCTTCATTAACCAACTTAATATATTTTTCTGCGCTTATTTCACCGGTGCATGGCCCAGAACAGCGTTTAATTTGGAATAGGAGGCAAGGTCTTGTTCTGCATTCAAATATGTTGTCATTGCAATTGCGTATAAAAAAGGCACGTTGGAGGGCGCTTACTGTTTTTTCCACTGCATCTACAGACGCAAATGGACCAAAATAACTTCCTTTACGAATTTGTGGTCCGCGGTGTTTATATAATGCTGGAAATTTATGATCATCTGTAATCATGATATAAGGGAAGAATTTATCGTCACGTAAAAGTATGTTGAATTGAGGCTTTAAATTTTTGATCATATTTGCTTCTAAAAGAAGGGCCTCTACTTCTGTGCAAGTTGCTATAAATTCAACATTGCTAGTTTGATTAATCATGCATGTAATACGATTGGTATGATTTGTTATTTTAGTATAATTTTTTACTCTTTTTTGCAGATTATATGCCTTGCCTATATATAAAACTTTCCCATTAGAATCTAACATTTTATAAACTCCCGGAGTTTCCGGTATTTGTTTTATAAATTTTTTTATAATATTCATACTTTTTATGTTTTCTTATTGTATATATATGCATAACTAGTATAGTTATTATCTATTTCAAATCATCACCATTTAAATATTAGGCTTATGAGTTGATGTTTTCTGTATTATTTTTTAAGAAAATGCTTAGCATAAATTTATGCTTTTTTATACTATAATAGTAATTTAACTATAATATATAGAAATATATTGTATAATTTTTTTATTTATTATTATATTTTAAACGATAAAGTGTTATTTATATTATGTATGATAATACTTATTCCCGTTTATACGGGAGAGGTTAATGTTGGGTATAGTATATATATGTTGCTTTTTTGCAACTATTATTTTTGACATTGTGGTAAATGAAAAAAAACCCTTTTAACCTCTTTGATTATTGATAGGTTTGATGCATAAATCTGATTGTGGTTTCTGGTTTATGCCAACCTTTAGTGTTTTGCTGACTACGTTATTAGTGGAAGCGAATATTTGCACTTGTGTTATTAGAGACCTTTTAGTAGATTACCTCTGGTATCTAGGATATTAGGGGATTTGCTTTTTTTAGTAAATAAAATGGAGAATATGAATGATGCGTAAATTTTTCTTAGCTGTTGGAGTGTCGAGTCTTTCTCTGGCATCTGTTTTTTCTGTGCAAGCTGCTGATGCTGTGCGTCGTCAGTATCACAATCACGGTCATTCTAGACCTGTTGTTCCTACTCACATCAATAGAAATGTTATTTCATATCAGGATTGGTCTGGATCATATTTGGGTTTAGCAGGAAAAGGTATGATTAACAATAAATATAGTTATTCTATCGGTCCTTCAGCATTTGCTGGTTTTAACTTACAAAATGGTCCTTTTGTTTATGGTGTTGATTCTGATTTAAGCTACTTATTTGACGTTAAAAATGATGTATTAACTTCTGAGAAGACTAAATCAGAAATGATTGGCCCTTCTGGTTCTTTAAGTGCACGTTTTGGTTATGAAGTTTTTGATCCTGTTTTAGCTTATGTATCTGGTGGATTATCTGTTGCTAGTGAAGTTCATGCTAAATCAGCTGGTGATTCTACAAAAGAGTATTCATTAGCTATTGGTCCAACTTTAGGAGCAGGGGTTGATGTTATGCTGTTAGACGGCGTATCTGCTCGTGTTGGATATAATTTTGGTTATTATAATAATACTGCTAACGAAGATAACGGATACCAACATTCTATTTCTGTTGGCTTAGCTATGAAATTATAATTTATAGACTATTCTATTACTAAAACCGGGCCTAAAGCCCGGTTTTGTTTTTATATCAGTGACAAATTACTTTCTTATTATAACTTGGTATTATATTGATTTAATCAATGTTTCGTGCCAACTGTTTTATATTGCGAAACACTAATTAATTTTTTGTTCTTTAGTAAATGTATTCATGACTGTCGACTACTAAATATATATAGTTTAAACTAATTTTTTAGGAGAAGGGCAATTTTTTTATATAATTTATTACCATCTTCTGTCTATCGCGGAATTGCACCAAATTTTTTTGATTTTTTAGCATTTATCTTAGTTATTAGTGTAATTATCATTCTGTTTCATGGTTTTCATGAGACAACATTATCACGTAATATAGTTGATATTATTCCGATTAATCTTGATTTAGAATATTTGCCACATTATGCGTTGCGCACTACCTTACGTATGTTAATAGCGATAGTCATTTCACTGTTATTTACATTTATATATGCAACTGTTGCTGCCAAGAGTCGTCGTTTCAGTATAATTCTTATTCCTATTTTAGATGTTATGCAATCTATTCCTATACTTGGATTTTTGACATTTACAGTTTTATTCTTCATGAATTTATGTCCTGGAAGACTGTTTGGAGCTGAAATGGCTGCTATTTTTGCTATTTTTACAAGCCAAGTATGGAATATGACTTTTAGCTTATATCAGTCTTTATGTAATATACCCAAAGATTTAGATGAAGCTGCTCGTAGTTTCCATCTTTCTGGTTGGCAAAAGTTTTGGAAATTAGAAGTTCCTTTTAGTATTCCAGGATTAATTTGGAATATGATGATTTCAATGTCAGGAAGTTGGTTTTTTGTAGTTGCATCTGAAGTAATTATGGTTGGTGATAATATAATACCTCTTCCTGGTATTGGATCCTACATATGGTTAGCGATTAAAGAACAGAATTTATTAGCTGTTTTTTATGCATTGATAGTGATGCTTTTTGTAATTATAATTTATGATCAACTGTTATTTCGCCCTATGATTTCTTGGTCAAATAAATTTCGTTTTGAACGAACAACCACTATGTATTCATCTGATTCTTGGGTTCTATCTTTATTTCGAAGAACAAATTTTTTACGTTTTGTAGGTTGTAACTTATTTAATATTTTTTTGCCATTATCTAATAAGCTTAGGAAAACATTATTTTTCATTAGAGAAATTCAATGTGATTTCATAGAAAATATGTTCATTATTTTCTATAATCGAAAGGTGTCTTATTTATTAGATATAATTTGGTTTTTAATTATATTTAGTGTTAGCATTGGTATATTTTGGCAATCTTTCGCATATATTATGGATAATTTAACTTATCAACATATTTTACATGCATTTTGGCTTGGTTGTATTACCATGATGCGAGTAATTATTCTTCTTATTATTGCAACTATTATTTGGGTTCCTATAGGTATATGGATAGGTCTGCGTCCACATATTGCTAGTAAAACACAGCATTTTGTACAATTTTTAGCTGCATTCCCATCTAATGTTTTTTTCCCGATAGCAGCTTCTATTATTGTATATTATGATCTTAATCCCAATATATGGTTGTCTCCCTTAATGATACTAGGAACTCAGTGGTATATTCTTTTTAATGTTATTGCTGGGGCGAGTGCATTCCCAAATGATTTAAGAGAAGTTTCAAAAAGTTTTCATGTAAGTGGTTGGAGATGGTGGAGATACGTTATCCTTCCGGGTATTTTCCCTTACTATATTACAGGAGCTATTACCGCGTGTGGAGGAGCTTGGAATGCTAGTATTGTTGCTGAAGTGATCAGTTGGGGAAAGATACGTCTTATAGCAAAAGGTTTAGGTTCTTATATTACTCAAGCTGCAGATAGTAATCTCTATCCGGATGTTTTCCTTGGTGTTTTTTTGATGTGCTGTTTTGTTTTTTTCTTGAATAAGTTTTTTTGGCGTCCTCTCTATATATATGGAGAACGTTATTTAAAGCTTAATTGATATTTTTAATTTCGTGGATCTTTATATGGTAAATGATTTCTATAATAATAATCTTTTAGAGGTTAAAGATATTTGCCAAAAGTTTTTTTTCAAGAGGGCATCTGGTAATTTACTAGTATTAGATAAGGTTAATTTTAATATTGCTTCCGGTGAAATTGTTGGACTTCTTGGTAGATCTGGCTCTGGTAAATCAACTTTATTGCGTATTATCGCAGGTTTAGTTCATCCTACTTCAGGAGAAGCTAGATTCCAAAATAAGATAATTAAAGGTCCTCCAAAAGATATTAGTGTTGTATTTCAATCTTTTGCTTTATTCCCATGGTTAACTGTATTGGAAAATGTTGAATTAGGTTTAGCTGCTATAGGTATAGATAAGGAAGAACGTCGTAAAAGAGCATTATTTGCGATAGATCTTATTGGATTAGATGGCTTTGAATCTGCTTATACAAGCGAAATTTCAGGAGGTATGCTTCAACGTGTAGGTTTTGCACGTGCTCTTGTAGTATATCCTAGTTTACTTTTGATGGATGAGCCGTTTTCTGCGCTCGATGTTCTTACCGCTGAAAATCTCCGTACTGATATTATTGATTTATGGATTGAGCGTAAACTTCCCATTAAATCTATTTTAATGGTGACCCATAATATTGAAGAAGCTGTTTTGATGTGTGATCGTGTTCTGATTTTTTCATCTAATCCTGGTCGTATAGCAGAAGAAGTTATTGTTCCTATGCTGCATCCGCGTAATCGCCTTTCTCCAGAATTTCGTCAGATTGTTGATAAGATATATTATCTTATGACTAAAAAAGAAGAAAGCAATATTGGCATTTTAGGCAATAGTGCAAGTATTGGGGTAGGGATGTTCCTTAGACATGTTTCGATTAATTTGTTATCAGGGCTTATAGAGGCTATTATGGCACCTCCTTATGATGGCAAAGCGGATCTTCCTGAATTGGCCGGTGGTAGGTTGCAGCTTGAAACTGATGAGCTTTTTCATATTGGAGAATCACTTCAATTGCTCAGATTCGTTCATTTGAGTGAAGGTGATATTACCTTAACGGAAGCAGGAAAAAATTTTGCAAATCTTGGCACAGATTCTCGCAAAAGACTATTTGCAAAACATCTTTTGAAATATGTTCCTTTAGTTAATCTTATTAGACGAGTACTTGATGAGCGTGGATCGCATAGTGCTCCTGCTGCACGATTTCGTAATGAACTCGAAGACTATATGTCTGAGGAATATGCTAAAGAAACTATTAATACAGTTGTATCTTGGGGAAGATATGCTGAATTATTTTCTTATGATGATCAAACTGAACTTTTTAGTTTTGATAATCCACAGTGATATTATTCTATAAGTATATAAAATAATGAAGCAAAGTCTTTTTAGTAGATTTTACAATATATATTTGCATTATCAAAGAAAAACGTTTTGTATTAATTGGTTATTGCTGATTTAATTATTATCTCGTATTTGAACATGTTATGCATATCGTAAATACATCAATTTTATATATAGTTATTATTATCCCATAATTGTTGCAATGAGATACGATAGTTTGGATATAACAGTTGAAAACCAATAGATTTAATCTTTTTATTTGATACTCTTTTATTGTCTGCATAGAATGATCTCATCATATGAGATATATTTGCTTTATCAAAATCTATTTCTATTAATGGTTCTATATTCATGATAGAAGTGGCTTCCATTATTACATCTTGAGGAGGAGATGGTTCATCATCACTGATGTTAAATACACCCTCAATATTTTTATTCATAAGAAAAACCACACATTTAGCAACATCTTCTACGCGAATTCTATTGAATACCTGTTCTTTTTTGATTATTCTTACAGCGTTTTTTTTACATATGTTAATAAAAGGATTACGTTTAGGACCATAGATACCAGCTAATCTTAATATTGCTAGTTTTATATTTAATCGTTTTGATATTAAAAGCCATTTTTTTTCAGCTTCAAATCGTCTAGTAGCAGAGCAAGAAATTGGATTTAATGGTGTGTTTTCGCTAACCCATTGACCTTCCCGATTACCATATACACCAGTTGTAGAAAGATATCCAATCCACTTTAGATTTGGACAAAATTTATGTAATTCTCCGTTCATAGCATTAATTACTGGATCTCCTTCAGTATCAGGCTTAATACACTGTACTATATGTGTTATAGAATGGAGTTGATTTTGTAATTCAGTGCATATTGTTTTATTTTTAAATATAAATGGAGATATTCCTTTCTCATATAATGATTGTAAATTGATTATCGAACGTGTAGTTCCAGATGTATTTATCCCTATTTGTAGTGCTTCACTTGCTATGAAGCTGCCTGTATAACCAGCGCCTAGTATCATGAGATACATATTCTACACACCTATTATAAGAAATTTAAAAGCAGTATTATGCATAACTTAATATTTTTATACTTTATCTATGTATTGTTTGATAAATTTAATATTTAAAAGTCAAGATTAGCGTAATGAGATACAGGTAATAATCCTCTTATTCTCTCTGAAAGCAAAGGTCGAAAAGAAGGCCTTGATTTGATACTTTGATACCATTCTTTAATAACAGAAATACTATCCCAGTTTATTTCAGCTATGTAATCAAGTGTGGAAATAGACGCAGCAGCTGCAAAATCAGCATAACTTATATGGTTTCCTGCAATCCAAGAACGTGATTTGATTAGCCATGTCATGTATTTAATGTGTTGTTGCATGTTATTACGTGCTATACGTAATATTGTTGAATCAGGAGAGCCTCCACCTTGTTCAACCTTCATTTGTAGTTTATATACGCGTTCGTTAAGTAAAGGATAAGTCACGTCTTGTTCCATTTTTTGCAAGAACCATTCTACTAATCTTCGAATTTCAGCTTTTTGTAAAGAATTAGAAGGTAGAAAGTTTTTATTATTTTTGATATCTATCTGTGTTTCGTTAATATATTCCGATATAACAGTAGATCCACAGAATATATTATTATCGTCATCTACATAAACGGGCAATGTTCCTGCTGGATTAATTTCTAGAAAATTACGACGCTTTTCCCATGGAAATTCTTCTATCATATTGGGTTTAAAATCATATTCGTGGAGAATCAATCTTATAAAGCGTGAACTAGATGACATTGGATTATGATAAAGTGAGGACATTTTACCTTCAAAAGTTCAATTGGTTATATGAAAGTGCATATTAATTTCAAATAAGTTATTGTGTTATACAGATATGACGGATACAAGAGTTAATAGTAATAATCAAGCAAAATATTTTTAAACATGATTTCTGAAAATTCTATAATTTGTTTACTTATTTTAGGTGTAGTTGAGGGATTAACGGAATTTATACCTGTGTCATCAACTGCACACTTATTGATTATAAGTAAGATGATGGGGATAAAATCACCAGGAGATAGTTTTATTATTTTAGTTCAACTAGGCGCTGTTGCCGCTTTGCTATATGTATATTTTTCAAGGATTATCACCATTATTAAGTCTATTCCATATGATCCTTATGCTCGTCATTTCTCAATATGTTTATGTATAGGAGTTATCCCTTCAGCTATTTTAGGCTTCTTAGCCCATGATTTTATCAAATCAGTGCTATTCAAAGAAAATACAACTATGTGTATTAGTTTGATTATGGGTGGTATTATATTATTGATAGTTGATCGTGTAAATTTGAAAGCAAAATACTTTGATGCTCAAAAATATCCTATATCTTTAGCGTTTAGAATAGGATTATTTCAGTGTTTATCTATGATTCCAGGCACTTCTCGATCAGGAGCTACAATTGTTGGTTCTTTGATTTTGGGTGCTGATAAGCGTTCAGCTATAGATTTTTCATTCTTCCTAGCAATGCCAACAATTATTGGTGCTTGTTTACTGGACTTTTATAGAAATAGCACGATCATTATCAATGATATAGGTGTTGGAATTATTATTGGCTGTTTTGCTTCTTTTATAAGCGGATTGATTGTTGTAAGATTTTTGTTAAATTTTATGTCAAAACAAGGATATACATTATTTGCGATATGGAGAATAGTAGTTGGTTCTATAGGATTATTATTAGGATGATTGATTTTTTAGAATGATGTTATTTCAATCTTATAATTTGATCGATTATATAGCTTTTAATATTATGTTTTTACATGAAAAAATTATTCAATAGTTTGTTATTTATTTTTTATCGGCTTAAATATAAAAATTAACTAATTATAAAATATAGTTTTTAATTGAGTATTAAAAACATCTGTATTTGAGATTTTTAAAATATTGTCTTTATTCTCTATTATCATTTTACATAAGGACAGCCCAATTTATTATAAAAAATATTTTACTACTCATATTTTATTTATCTGTTGTTTTTTGACTAGTATTACTAGATCGATATTCTCTTGATCTTATCCTAGACCAAGGATCCTTTTGGGAAAGTATCGATTTAAGATAAGCTATATTTTCTTTTGCTTCTTCAGGATCTAATTCTTGAGAGGCGATATCATAAGCCTCTTTGATTCGTCCTTGCAATCCAATAACTAAGGCTAAATTTTGTCTTATACGGCTATCAGCTCCTAACATCCTTGAGGCGTAACGCATTTTTTCTTCCGCCATTTTTATGTCTCCTGTTAATAGGTATGACATCGCTATATTAGATACAATAGATGGCTCATTAGGAGCTATTTCTAAAGCTTTATTATACTCTGTTCGCGCTTCCAAATATTTTCCCATTTGAGATAGAATAGATGCTTTTGCTGATATTAGTGTCCAATCTGGCATATCAGGTCTTTGGGCACGTTCAACTGAATCCAACGCTTCCTCTAAGTGTCCAGAATTTGCTAAAGCTTTGCTATAAGCTGACAGCACTTCTGTATCATTTGGATACAATATCGCAATTTGTTGCATTACAGCAACCGCTTGTGAATATCTTCCTATCCTTCGCAATGCATCTGCATATGCAATGCCTATCACTTTATTTTTAGGATTTGATTGATATTTACTTCCAATATCATTTGTTATATCCAATAATTCCACATGAGTAATGTTTTCAAGGGAATTTAGATCAGGTATGGCTAAACGGGAATAACCACTAAAACCACAACTTGATTCTAATGTAATTATGCTTATAATCGCAATATGCTTGCAGATCCTTCTTAAATATAGCAAATAAGAATAAACTCTATGAAAATAAATTATCATTTTATTCCTTTAATTTTTTAATCATATGCAATAAATAACATTCATATTACTTAATTCACTAGTAGACATCAATTAAAATTTTAATATAAACATAGAAATTACATCATATTATATGATATAATTAATAAGTTATTGAGATAAAATTACAATTATATTTTTCATTATCCATATATATGAATATAATATCAGATATTATCTAGGAATTTGTCTTTCATAATAGAATTTAAATCACTATCAAAAGGGAACTGTATTTTTATTCCTATTTCATTTACTGTTGCCAAAAGATTTTTCTCTAAATATTCTGTTAGCTTATCTATACGAAATACTGATAGTGCTTTTTTCCCTATTATTATTCCGATTGTTCCAATTTTAATATTATTTATTATAACATGTAAGCTATCATGCGATATATTGTGATCTCCGATTATAATCGCTGAGCGTTTGCGTATAGAGCTTCGGTGTTGTATTCTTGAAACAACTTCTTGTCCAATATAGCAACCTTTAGTAAATGAAATTCCTTTCAAAGCATCCATCCATATATCATGAGGGAATAATGTAGTTGGCGCAAAATCAAAATTAGGATCAACGATACCATTATCAATTCTTAGCTCATGGTATCTTTTAGGATCGGACATTTTATCTTTAGTACGTCCTTTTATCCTATGAACTATTATATTACTAGATATTAAAAATCTTTCATCTACTAATGAATCATTTTCATATTTATCATGGGACCAATATATGCTTACTCCGTTAGTTTTTTGCAATTCTATAACAACATCTGAGCGCAGTTTATAGCAAAGAAGTTTTTCTATAAAACAAATACATTTACTCTCGTCTATCTCTAATAAAAAAACATTTTCCTCAATTTTACTGATTATAAAATAAAATAAAATTTTACCTTGGGGTGTAAGTACAGCACTACCTCGTGCTATCCCAAAAGGTATGCTATCTACATCTGCTGTGATAATTCTTTGCAAAAAGGAAGAAGAACATTTACCACTAACTTTTATAAAAGATTTGTCTGGTAAGTAAACAGATGGCATTATAATTCCTTAATAAAACTATTTTATAAAAAAGTAATACCATTGATAAGTTATAATATTATGCAAATAAAACATGATTAATATATTTTTATAAGAACGTATTAAATATCCAACTAATGATGTAAACAATAGATCTATTCAAGATGATTAAAAATAGATCATATATTTACACGAAAAAGGTTCCAATAACTTAAAAAATTATTGAATAATACGATCAGGAGAGAATTCTCCTGCTAACATACGTGCTATAAGCGAGTTTAGCAGGCTTTCTACTTTTTCTTCCCCGTGTATTCGAACTGTTTCGCGAATCGCTTGCGCCATTGCGACATTAGCGAGTATTTCTGGTTCTATTCCATCTGCCATTCCTCCAGCCCAAGCTTCATTTTGATACTCAATAGCAACTTGCATTTTTTCGTTTAATAGAATGTTATCATTATCCTTAACATTCTTTCTCGTATTTCTCATGCTTCCCACAGTTCATACTCCCAGCTAGATAAATGCAAACAGTTCAATATAAAACTAAATGATATTATCAAATAATAATCATTTAATACAGCGAAGAATCTAATTTTAATTAACAGGATATTGTATAAATAGCTAATAGTATAGTTGTTTTAAATTAAAAAATTACAATTTTTCCTAATTTATTTTTAAAATAGCTGTTTATCTTTTTTTGAAAAATAATAGTTAATAGATACATATATTATAATTAATTGTTTTATTTGTTTTTTGACGATAGCTGATAATCATGAATTTTTACAATTATATAAATTATTATCTGAGTAAATATTATTATAGTTACTACTATACTAATATTTTATGCCTATTTATGTCAGTATATCTATGATTTTAAAAAGACATAATATTTATTAAATACATCTACTATAGGTTCTTTATTAGTTTTTTCAAAGTAATTGTATCCTATTTGAATAATTTGCCAAAAATTGTATTCTGGGTGTGATTTATAAATATTCATATTTTTTTGTGTCATACGAAAAGGAAATGATTGTATTTGTACATAATCTTGTATCTTCCCTTGGAGTGAGTCCCTAATTATAGCATAAATTTCTTGCATTTGTATATCGTTCATTGCATAGCATCCTGCTGAGGAACACCCTCCATGAATCATTATATCTTTTCCTGTGCGATGATTTGCTTTATCAAATTCATTGGGAAATCCAATGTTGATTGAGAGATAGTGTTGTGAATTAGGATTTAAATTTTCCAATCTTACTTTATAGAACCCTTCAGGAGATTGTTTATCTCCATCCTCTATTTTAGATCCGAGCTTTCCTGACCATGCACATATTTTATATGATTTTAGCAAAACATATTTTTCATTTTTCGTATACTTCCATATTTCGAGAACGTTTTCTTTCTTAAAAATCCTGATTAAGCTTGGATAATTCTGATCTGTTTGCATTAAATGCATCTTACGAATAATGGTTTTAGATAAAGGATATTCTGCTCTATCTATAAAATCTTTTCTCCATCCACATCCGCTGGTTAATATCAATAATGCAATTACGAAGCTACCATATAAACTAAAATGATTCATGTTTACCAACTATACTTTACAGCTTAAGATAAAAAAACTAACATTTAAATCATTTATATACTTCTTCCAATACTTAGATATTTTTGATGTCTATTCTGACGGATCTCTTCAGCGCAATATTTTGATAGATCGGATATTGCCATCCTGATTGTTTCACGTACAGAGAAGATGGTTTTAGAATGATTTCTATGAGCGCCTCCTATAGGTTCTGGGATAATCCCGTCAATAACAGAAAATCTTTTTAGATCATCTGCTGTTATCTTCATAGCGGCAGCAGCTTGAGGAGCGCGAGATGGATCTTTCCAAAGGATAGAAGATGCGCCTTCCGGGGAAATAACGCTGTAAATAGAGTTTTCTAGCATATAAACACGATCTGCTGCAGCTATCCCCATTGCTCCTCCAGATCCTCCTTCTCCAATGATGACTGCTATAATTGGCGTTCTTAAGTTAAGACACATTTCAGTACAACGTGCAATAGCTTCTCCTTGTCCGCGTTCTTCAGCATCAATTCCAGGATAAGCGCCAGCCGTATCTACAAACGAAATAACTGGCAATCCAAATCGATCAGCTAACTGCATAATACGCACGGCTTTACGATATCCTTCTGGACGTGGGCTGCCGAAGTTATGTTTAATCCTTGATTTGGTATCCGATCCTTTTTCTTGCCCAATAATGGCAACAGATTGTCCATCAAATTTTGCAAGTCCTGTTTGCATTGCTTGATCATCACCAAATAATCTATCTCCAGATAGAGGTATAAAATTGGTAAAAATATCTGCTACATAATCAACAAAATGTGGTCTATTTGGATGTCTAGAAACTTGGGTTTTTTGCCAAGGATCCAGCTTCGAATATATCTCAGATAGAGTTTCATGGACCATATTTTCTAATTTAGTTATTTCTTTAGAATTATCGCAATCTTCTTCTCCATTAGATATCTTTTTTAGCTCATGGATTTTTGCTTCTATATCAGATATTGGTTTTTCAAAATCGAGGTAATTATGCATGGAATAATTTATTAGCCTATTAATGAAAGAATTATACTATATTATAACTTTAATGCCGCTTTTATTTATTAGCAAGAGGATGGTAATTTTGAACTAATTTTTGTAATTTTTCTGGCATTAAATGTATGTATATTTGAGTTGTTGATATGTCTGCATGACCTAGCAGAACCTGCACAGTTCGAAGATCAGCACCTCCTTCAAGTAGATGACTTGCGAATGCATGTCGTATTACATGAGGAGATATGCTATTCATTGATATTCCCGCGCGAGAAGCTAGATTTTTTAAATCTCGTGCGAATACTTGGCGACTTAGATGCCCTTTCTTTGAAGATGATGGAAATAACCATGGGCTATTTTTCATTCCAACAATTTTAGATCTTATTTCTTTATATTTTTGCATTGCGTTTAAAACTGAAGGAGGAAAAACTACGAGGCGTTCTTTATTTCCTTTTCCTCGAATTATTATTGTTCGCTCATTTAAGTTTAAAGTGCTAGCAGGTAGAGTTACAAGTTCGCTAACTCGCATTCCAGTTGAATATAATAGCTCCACCAGTAAAAGCATCCTGATGCGCTTCCACTTGTCTATAGAAGGCTCTTTTGATTCTATAGATGCTTGTTTCAGAAGATCTGTAACAGATTTTTTCCCTATAATACGTGGTAGATTATGATTTTTTTTTGGGAATTCAAGTATTCTAGCAGGATTGTCTTTTCTAATGCCTTCTGTGCAAAGAAAAGTGTAGAATTGTCGAATCGTAGATATTTTCCTTCTCTGAGAACTTGATTCTAATTTTTTTTCAAAAATATTATGCAGATAAAGAACTATGTCGTTTGAAGAGGCGGATGATAACATCAATCCCCTTTCTTTCAAAAACATAAAAACTTCTGTAAGATCGCTTTTATAAGCAGACAACGTATTGGTACTGGCAACCCGTTCAGAGCTCATCATTTCAAGGAAACGCTCTATTAGATTTTCATGATCTGTTTTTTCTTTTATTCTTATTTTCAAGATCTTTTTAAAATATATTTTAATTTTTCTAATATCTATTATTAATCAACATATGCTTTATATTTTAATAAAAGCATATAACGCTAATAATATGCTTTTGGCAATTATGTCAATTAGATTGTTTATTTAACATTAATAATTTGTATTAAATTATATCAAACTCATATATACAGATTGTTTTACCTGTTTTTGATTGAATTATTACACTATTTTATAATTATTCAAATTAGCATTTGATTTAATGATGTTTTTTTTGCAATTATTTATACCATCCTTACCTAAGTTTAGGTTATCTTAATTGATAAATGAATAAGCTTGGAATTTTTGGTTCCTAGATGTATAATATTTTATTATTTGGGATATGTTTCATCTTGAGATATTGTTGTTCTATAATATCGTTATATTTTGATATTTAGTTCCATATTTTGTTGATATTATTTCATTAGCATATTTATTAAATACTACTTTTTATCTCTATATGCAAACCACATACTAAATTTTAGACGTTTATTGTTCTTCATTAATTATTTATAAAAAACGTTTATTTAGCATTTGATATAATTTAAAGTAATTTTATGAAATTATCGGATAGTTCTATAGATATAATTGTCCCAGATTTTTGGTTTTTTATAGAAAAGAGATTACAATTTAAATGTTGATTTTCTGCTCTACATGCATTTGAACAAGGTAATTGAGTATAAAGAATAAATTCAAAAGCGAGGCGTGGAATAGACATTTCTTTCCAATAGTTTTTAAATTTATCCATATCTTCTGTTATATAGTATTTGGAATCATATATATGCATAGATTTATTTTTATGCATTCTTGTTGAGTTATCCATTTAGATATAAATTATATGTAATATTCTACCATAATTTATCCTGATTAATAAATTATTGATTAATTTATGAAGCTGTTTAGTTGATTTATATCAGTTTTAATCATCTCTTTTAGATTAGATATCTCTGAGTTTAATTCATTTAGCAATCTTTCTAATTTTTCTTGAGCTTCCAATATTTCTAAAATTAATCAAGTTCCTAAAATCATTGCCTTTTCTTCAATATCTGAAAATTTTCCCTCCGTCTCTAAGAAGTCATATCCATATAATATATATGAATATTACAATAAGGTAATTATTGTAATATTCATGTCTATGATATTCATTTTGCTTTCTATCATAGATTTTTTAACTAAAAAAATGCTGATTGTCTTCTAAGATTATCGTATTAATTTGGTAAATATAATTCAACTAAAAATTGATAATTTTATATATTTTGATCAAAATATTGATCTAAAAAAATTATGGTGATAAAAATAGAAAACATCGTATAATCAATAACCTTAATTTTACCTTACTCTGTATTAAGAGATAGTTAAGTTATTGATTTTTCTTAATTAATAAAATGATAGTGTTTTATAAGTGATTTTTAGAATTAAAAAAGATAGTCATATATATAGAGATAGTCATATACGTTCTACTTTAAGTAAGAAGAATTTTGTTCTTGTTGGATTAATGGGAGCAGGGAAGACGACAGTTGGTAGCATTATGTCTTCTATAATTAAAATTCCTTTCGTTGATGTTGATCATGAAATTGAAAAATTATCTTCAATGAGTATAGAAGATTTTTTTAATTATCACGGAGAAGATGCGTTTCGAGATCTAGAATTGCGGGTTACAAAGTTTTTTTTACAAGGAACTAATCGTATTATTGCACTTGGAGGAGGAGGGTTTATTAACGATGAAATTCGTGAATATATTCTAGAAAAAGGAATAACTTTGTGGTTACAAGCTAATTTTGACATATTATGGAATAGGATAAATAATAGCTTAGACAAACGTCCTTTGCTTAATCTGTCTGATCCAAAGGAAACGTTAAGAAAATTAATGGAATCTAGAAATTCAATATATGCAAAAGCAGATATGGTTTTAGTTTCATCTGACCTTTCAATAGAAGAGACAGTTGATAATGCTATAAGCAAATTAGCTGATTATAATTTTTAATAATTACAACAAATTATAAGTTATCTTTTTTAATTAACTATAATTTATATCCAGGATAGATTATGTTTTTATCAATTGTAATATTATTAAGTGCATTAGTAATCATTAATTTTATTATTAGTATTCATATCATTTAGTTATGCAGTTTTTTCAATATATAATTAGATTAATTGTTTTAAAGAGCCTGTTTTTTATCTGGAGAAAAAGCTTCTATGGAAATTGCATGTAATCCATTATTTATTTCATCATTAAGTAACTCATATATTTTTTTATGTATCATTATTTTATTCATTCCTTTGAATTTTTGTGATATAATTCTTATGCGAATGTGAGTTTCGCCAGATCCATCGAATTCTGGTTTATGTCCTATATGTAAATTGCTTTCGTTTATTATTTCTAATTCGCTTGGAGATAGTGCGATTCTGATTTTTTTTGTTATTCTATTTATAAGAGATATATGATTAGTTTGCATTGTATTTCCTATTTATTGTATATTTTGACTTATATATTAACAATGGTTGTTTATAAATACCCTTGTCTTATAATTTACAGTAGTTAATAATAAGCTATTATGAAACTTGATTCTAAATATTTTGATCGTATCCGAACGAATAAAAAGCGGAAGGGCAATACTTCTAGCAATAAGTCTTCTATGTGCCAGTGGGATAACTGTAAGTGCATAGGCGAATACCGTGCTCCAGTTGGTCGTAGTGCTGAAAATCATTTTTTCCTTTTCTGCCTTGAGCATGTTAAAAGATATAACAAAGGGTATAATTACTTCTTAGAACTTTCTAATGATGAAGTTGGATTTTATCAGAAAGAAGCAGTTACAGGGGGGCGTTTTACTTGGACTGACGAATTATACTCAAAACGTCATTCTTCTACTTATAAAGAAAATAAATTTTCTTATGGTAATTTTGCTGATCGTGGAGATAGTCGCATCAGCTCAATGCAGTTTAATGCATTAGAAATATTGGGTTTATTATCCGATTCTTCCCCTGAAGATATAAGGCTAAGATACAAAAGTTTGATCAAAAAACATCATCCAGATTTTAATGGGGGGGATCGTGGATCAGAAGAGCGTTTTCAAGCAGTCATTCAGGCTTATAGATTATTGAAACAATCTGGAATGTGCTAAATAAACTATGTGTAACAATTAATTGACTTTAAAGTGTTATATTATTTTAGCTAATATTCCACATATCATTTGTTTATTTCTGAATTTTCTTATTTTACATATCATCATATGCATATATATTGCTATTAAAGTAATCGAGAACAGCTAATATGTTTTATAAAAATATTTAATATACGCAATATAATATGAGAATTGAATATAAATTTGATCAACTATTAATCAAAACTTTATAATGAAAAGGTGATATAATATTAATTTGATTAAATACAAAATATAATATTGATAATAACCTATTAAGAGGTTTCTTTAGACATTTTCTTTATTATTTGATCACGCAAAAGTCTTGTACGATCAGAAAGATTATTCTTTTTAGATTTTAAAAGATACTGATCGAGTCCACC
Organism: Candidatus Liberibacter americanus str. Sao Paulo; assembly: GCF_000496595.1. Classification (NCBI taxonomy): domain Bacteria; kingdom Pseudomonadati; phylum Pseudomonadota; class Alphaproteobacteria; order Hyphomicrobiales; family Rhizobiaceae; genus Liberibacter; species Candidatus Liberibacter americanus. Next base: position 1,142,017 of record NC_022793.1, on the reverse strand, counting down.
TATGTGTTCAACTGATCTCAGAGCATGTTTTGAAATACGAAGCTGATATTTTTGCCCAAGAACATCTGAAATTAGCGCAATATTACACAGATTAGGCAGAAACCTACGCTTTGTTTTATTATTAGCGTGGCTTACTTTATTCCCCGACATTACTTTTATTCCTGTTAATTCACATACGCGAGACATACATCTGCTCCTTTTACAGCTTTTAAGAAAATAACAATTCCCTTATTTTATCTTGATTACTATGATGGCATTCTTATAATAAACAACCGGTCTTATATGTCAGGCAGCACAAATACGGCTATTCCTTATAGAAGACTATATATACACTTTCATTCAGTATAATTACATACATCTATAATTCAAAAAATACTAGTCCTGTTTCAATGTTAATTAGCCATTTTATATTTACATCATTGTTAATATATTATTAAATAATAACAATCATTTGTTAAGGTATAATTTAATTTTCCCCTGTAATAATTTTTATATTGATTTGTCTTATATTGTCTGTTCTTTTTATCTATATTAAAAGAAAACTGCTACTTGATACAACTAGATTTATAAATTGATATTTTATTTGAATAAATCTTTGCGTCTACGAAGTTCAGTAAAAAAATCTATCTCGCTTGCATCTTCCATTTGTATATTTTTTCTTAGTATTAAATTTTCAGTTCTTAAAAAAGGATTTGTCTTTTTTTCAATAGATAGCATAGTGGGATTAGTGTATATTTTTGTGTTATATAAATATTCTATCCTAGCAAAATATTTTTGTAGTTCTAAGTTATTTGAATCAAAAGATAATGCAAATCTAGCGTTATTATAGGTATATTCATGACCGAAATAAATTTGTGTTTTTTCAGGCAATGATTTTATCTTTTTTAGTGATTCAAACATTTCATGATAACTGTTTTTATAGATTTTGCCGCATCCTATTGAAAATAAAGTATCACCTACAAAAATAATATTATCTTCTAAAAAATGATAACATATGTGACCTTTTGTATGTCCAGGAGTAGCAATAATTCTCACTGGATGTTCTCCGAATGTTATTATTTCTCCGCATATAAGTCCGTGATTAATACCAGGGATTTTATCTAATTCAATTAGTGGTCCAAATACTATACAATCAAAAATATTTTTTAACTCTAAATTGGCTATTGTGTGATCCGAATGATGATGTGTATTGAAAATATGTGTTAAATTCCATTTTTTTTTATCTAGCATCTTCAATATTGTATCAGTATCAGGAGAATCTATAGCAGCTGTTAAGTTATTTTTATTATAATGAACTATGATACAAAAGTTGTCTTTATAAAGATTTGTGGCTATTTCCAGATATTTCACAGTTTATTATCCCTTTGAATCAATTTTTTATGTTGATATCTGCATTAATCTTTAAAATATCGGTTATATTATATGGTTTATAGATCAATTATAACAGATTATTTTGAATTCGAGTTGATATTATTTAATTTAGAAAATTTTAAAGTTCATATTTTTATGATTTGGTTATAGATGGTATATCAGAATTATTATTGATAATATGGAATGCTCTAACAGGACGTCGTATTAGTATTTGAATATTAAATTTCTTTATTATATTATTGCCAAAGGCAAACAGGTACTGCTTTATCCTTTTATTCATATATGGTAGGGCGCAACAAATTTGCCTCTTTATAGTCTTCTGTCGATTTTATTATAATTGTTCTTTATTTGGCTTTTTAAGAATATCATTATTTAATACTTATTGATGTATGCTGGTTATATATTGCTGGAAATATGCTTTTTATTTATCCCTAAGCAAATGTTGAGTTTGAAAAAAATTGATAATAATCTTATATTATTTTATTACTTCTATGTGATTTGATCTAAGAAATTTTTATATGCATATCTTCAGATATTAGATTTTGCTGTGCTTTAATATACTAATTTTATTTATTATTTGGACATTGTATTTTTTATATTAAATATGATATGATTTTGGTTTATTAGAATTATTTGGTATCACATAATGCTATATTTAAACTTATGAAAAATGCTATCATATGTAAATAATATCTATTTTCATCCTATTCAATAATTTTATTATGATAAAATTATGATTTTAAAATACATTACATAATTTATATATTAAACGATATTTTAAAATATAATTTTAATACAAAATGTCTAAAGGTAGAAATTGCGTTATCTTATTTATACTATATCCATATTTTTTGTTTTGATAATAGGAGGGTTTATCTCATTTATAAGATATATTGATAATATCAAACCATTGGAAAATATATCTGCACAAGCTATTATAGTATTGACTGGAGAAAGAAGTAGGATAGAGAAAGCATTTGAATTATTAGAGCAAAAAATAGGACAAAGATTGCTTATATCAGGGGTGCATCGTTCTGTTAATAAGGAGGTATTATATCAAAAGATCCCTATAAAATCAGATTTAGCAATGTGTTGTGTAGATATAGGATATGAAGCTCTAGATACTGCTGGTAATGCTAGAGAGGCATATAACTGGATAAAAAAAAATAGATATCGTGATATTATTGTAGTAACAAGCAGTTATCATATGCCTAGAATACTTTTTGAATTACGCAAAATTGATTTTACTATAAACTTTATTCCATATTCAATTACTAGTTATAATTTCAAAACAAATATTTTTATGTTAGATATAAAGATGATAAAAAAATTATTTATAGAATATTTAAAAATGATATTATTGCTTTCACATAATTTTTTGCATAATTTTATAATTTAACTTAGATTATTACTATGAAATAATAGGATAAAATATGATTTTTATTAGATCTTTGATTTTTAATATTTTATTTATCATCAATACTTTTTTTACGCTAATAGTCTTAAGTATATCTCATTTATTCATCACAAGAAAAAAATGTGCGCATATTGCTAAAATATGGGCAAAGATAAATCAATTATTGTTAAAATATGTTACAAAAACTAATGTTGTAATTGAAGGATTAGATAATATTCCTAAAACGGGCTGTATTATAGCTATTAAACATCAATCATCTTGGGATACTTTTTATTTTTTAACTTGTGTAGAAGATCCTATATTTATATTAAAACATACTGTTTTTTTCATACCAATAATAGGATTTTATTGTTTAAAACAGGGTATGATTGGAGTTGATCGCAGTTCAAAGAGGCTTGATATGAAAAATATCATAGATCGTTCTAGACAAGCAGTGGATAATAATCGCCAGTTAATAATATATCCTGAGGGGACACGTCTTCTTCCGGGTGAAAAGGCTATATATAAAAAAGGCATATCGCATATATATGATTCTCTTAAAGTGCCAGTAATACCAATTGTTGTTCATGCTGGCTTGTTTTGGCCAAAAGGGCGATTTGTACGTTATCCAGGATATTTTAAAGTACGAGTTTTAAATCCAATTCCACCTGATATGCCCAGGAAAAAATTCTTCGAAGAATTCCAGATAAAGATGGAACATGAGAGTGAAATACTCTTGTTAGAGACTATTAAAGATAATCCTCACTTAAATCTTCCGCTTACAGCTAAAATGTTTTATCATAGGTCACAGAATAACGTTATTTCTTGAATATTATTTATTTCAATTAGCCAATTTAATCTAATTTATATGAATATTGATATGATATATAATAAATTTCAATAATATATTTTTATATAAGTTATTTATCAAAGACATCAAATATTTATTTTGCATTAATGAAGTTTTTTAAAAAATTATAATGACAAAAAATAAAGTACCGACAAAAAATAACATTTATAGATTGTATAATATATATTTTAATTTTATTTTGGTATATTTTATCTAAAATATTGTATTTCTAAACGTTATTTTTTTATTTAATTTATGATATTTTTTATGACATGAGTAGTATGATACCGGGATTAATATTATATAACTTAATACACTAATTATTATAACTTCCCATAAAAAATGTATCATAAATGCTATATAAGGTGTTACACATAGAATAATTGGTAACACCAAATCTTTACGAATAGTTCCTTGGATTTCTTTAAAAGACCATATTGGTAACTTAGAACATAATAAAAAGCTGATTATCATTGCGTAAATTGTTGATAAATAGATGTATATTCCTACTATATTAATTCCCAAAAAAGTTATATATAGAGGTAACATTAATAGTATTGCTCCAAGTGGAGCTGGGACGCCAATAAAATACTCTTTTTCCCAAGGTTCTTTATGGCTTGATTCATTCATAATGTTAAACCTTGCCAGACGCAAACTTGTTGCGATAGTATACATTAAAGCTATACTCCATCCAAATGTATTAGCCTTTGATAGTAGGGAGATATATAAGACCAATGCAGGGGCGATGCCAAAATTAATAACATCTGCTATCGAATCTAACTGTTCTCCAAACTTTGAAGTTGCTTTCATGAAACGAGCTATACGCCCATCTATCCCATCAAGAAAAGCTGCTATTAGTATCATAAATACAGCTTTTTCGTATTTACCTTCCAATGCTGAGCCAATACCACTAAACCCCGAACATATAGCGAGAATCGTTACTAAATTAGGAAAAACAAGCTTAAGAGGCATAATATCCTTTTCTTGGGTGTCTCCTTTTATTTCTTGACTATGTTTAGTGATAAAATCATTTGCATTGATATCAGGTTTTTTTTCTTCCACTATAAAATTCCTTATCCTATAAAAAATATTAGATAATTATCCGCGGAGTACTAATAAAGGTGGTTTATTTGAATTGAATTCAGCTATAATTGTTTCTCCTGCCACTGTTTTTTGATCAATTGCAACACGTATATTAGCAATTTTAGGAACGAAAAGATCTACTCGTGAACCAAATCTTATTAACCCAAATCTCGTTCCTGTTTCGATTTTCATATTTGGTTTGACCCAGCAAACTATTCTACGTGCAATAAAACCAGCGATTTGTACAACGCCAATTTTACCATGAATCGTCTCAATTACTAAACTATATCTCTCATTTGTTTCGCTCGCTTTATCTAATTCAGCATTCATAAATTGTCCGTTACGATGTATGCCACTTATAATCTCACCGCTAATAGGACTGCGGTTGACATGACAATCAAAAATATTCATGAATATTGAAACACGAAACATCACATCATCTTCTAGTTCTAATTCTGGAGGTGGGGTAACTTCGCATATTGCGGACACACGACCATCAGCAGGACTAATTAATAAATTAGGATCAATCGGTGTTACTCTCTCTGGATCTCGAAAAAAATAAGAGCACCAAACAGTTAGTATGATTCCTATCCAAAATAATACATTACTCCACATTCCTAGTATTACTGCAATTGCAAGAAAAGATATTATAAAAGGCCAACCATGAAAATGGATAGGAAATAAAATTTTGCGTATCGTTCTTATAAAATTCATGAACAGAATTTCTCCTTTAAAATAGAGTGTTCTTTTTTAGATTAATACTTTCCATAACTACTTAAAATCTGCTATTTTTAAAATAATTAAGATTAACATATATTATACTATAAATGTAAAAATTAAAGTTAACGTTACTGGTATATTTTATATTATTATATTAAGATATATCGTAATGATATGAAATAATTTCGATTTTTTATTCAATCATATGTTCTTGCTGCTTTTTCCACATTGAAGAATAAATACCATTTAACGACATTAAATGTTTATGGTTGCCTTGCTCTGCGATTTTACCTTCATTTAAAACAACTATTACATCAGCATTTACAATAGTAGATAATCTATGAGCAATAATTAGAGTAGTACGATTTGTTGATAACGAATCTAAAGCATTTTGGATAGATCTTTCTGTAATTGTGTCAAGAGATGATGTGGCTTCATCAAAGATCATTATAGGTGGATTTTTGATTACAGCACGTGCTATAGACACACGCTGTTTTTCCCCTCCAGATAATTTTAGACCTCGCTCTCCTACCATAGTATCATATCCATTTGGCAAAGACATGATAAAAGATTTAAGATGTGCAACCTCTACAGCGGCTTCTAAATCCTTTTCAGATGCATCAGGACGTCCATAAAGAATATTATAGCGCAAAGTATCATTAAATAAAACGGTATCTTGTGCAATTATTCCTATAGCTTCTCTTAAAGATTCTTTGGTTACCATCCTTATGTCATGTCCATCAATACTAATAGAGCCATCTTGTATATCGTATAATCTATAAATAAGCTTTGAAATAGTGGATTTACCGACCCCTGATTTTCCAATCAATGCTGTTTTTTTTCTAGCAGGGATCTCAAGAGAGAAACCCTTAATAATTTGATTGTCTAGGTTATAGGAAAAGAAAACTTTATCGAAATTTATTGTGCCTTTTGTTATTTTTAAATTATCAGCATTCGTAATATTTTTTATTTCTATTTTTTCGCTGAGAATATTAAATAGTTCTTCTATTTCTATGAAGCTCTGCCTAGTATCTCTATATATTGTTCCAATAATATTTAATGGGATAGAAAGCTGTGATAGTAATGCATTTATAAATACAAAATCTCCAATGCTTTGTTGACCTATATTAACAGCATGAGATGACATAATCATTATTATTATTATCCCTATGCTAAGAATCAGTCCTTGTCCGAAATTTAGCCAACCTAAAGAAGTTGAAATAGATATAGCTGCCTTTTCATATTTTGAGATAGCTTTTTCAAATCTTTTAATTTCTGCTTTTTCAGCATTAAAATATTGCATAGTTTCAAAATTTATGAGAGAATCAAAGACGTTAGCGTGTGTTTCATTTCCTAATTGATTCATTTGTCGAAAAAGTCTCACGCGCCAATTGCTTGTTACTACAGTAAATGTAGTATAAAATAAAACTGTAATTGCGATTACAGCGACGTAAAAATATCCATAACTATACCATAAAAATGCTATAGCAATAAAAAATTCAATAACTGTTGGTATAAGATGAACAACCATTATTCGTAAGATTGTTTCAATAGCTTTGGTGCCATTTCCTATTGCCGCTGATAGTTTTCCAACTTTATAATCAACATGAAATCGTTGTGATAATCTATATATGTGCGATACTACTTGATGGTATAGCTTGCATGTGGCTCCTTGAGCAGCTTTAGCAAATAAGCAGTCTCGCAATTGGTTCATTATCAAGCTTAATACACGCGCTGTACCATAAGAAGATATTAAAACAATAACACCAGTTGTTATATGAAATGTTGTGTTTTGTTGATTAATTTGTTCATTCAAAGCATCTGTTATCCACTTGAATAGAAAAGGAACTCCAAGTAACATGACCTTTGATGCAATAAGAAAAAATATTGATCCTAATATGCGTATTTTTAAATCCAAACTGCCTTTTGGCCATATATATGGCCAAATTTTTTTTAGAACACTCAATGAATTGTTAGATGAAGATGACATTTGATCCACTTCTTTACTTATAATTTATTCAACAATATAACAAATATAGATTTAAATATTGTCTTTCAATATCGCTACAAATTTTCTTATATTAAAGACATGAAATTTAGTATTATTATACATATCTCTGTAAAATATACTTTAAATCAATTGAAAAACATATCTTAAATCAATTTATATTTAGTTTTTATTATTTTTAGATTTAATTACTGTTTCTTTATTCGTTAAAACTACAGGCAATATGTATATGAGCAAAGAAACAAATATTAGAATGAATACAATTATATCTATTTTACTAATAGGTTGTTTTAGTACGAATATGGTGTTTATCATCATTACGATTGGAGCAAGATATTCCATGATTCCAACGGTGGATAATTTAGTGATTTTAATAGCATATGAAAATACACAAAATACAATAGAATTAATAATTCCATATCCTACCAATAGCATTGTATCAGAAAAACCATTTAAAAAATGACTTTCACCTTTATTATATAACCAAACAGCGATAATTATAGATGGAATAGATAGAAAGAACATTTCCAAAAGAAAACCGTCGATGGATTTAGCTGCAATTGTTTTCCTAGTAAAGCAGTAAGAGCTCCATGTAATTGCTATACTCAATGATAAAAAAGGTAATCCTTTGTAAAATGTCATTATTAGTAGAGCAGTAACTGTAATAATTGTTGCAGCAACCTGCATTTTGCTCATTTTTTCTTTTAGAAACAAAGTTCCTAAAGCAATAGAAATAATAGGAGTGATAAAAAAACTAAGAGAAGTTTCAAATCCCCTTCCTGCTAATAGTGCATATATAAATACTCCCCAATGGCATGCGAGTAATGTTGCACTTAATATCAACATCAACAATACTTTAGTATTTTTTACAGTATATTTTAATGAAGCCATATCTCCAGAAAAACATCTAAATGCCAAAAATACACCAGGCAGCGACCATAAAACACGATGAATTATGACTTCAAAATAAGGTACATGTTCCAAGAACTGTGTATAAAGGGGGGTGAGTCCCCACATAGAATATGCAAAAAACACAAGACAAACGCCTAAAGAGCTTTCATAATTATATCTTTTTGTTGAATTATTTTTACTATTCACAATCTCATCCTACACTTTATATAACATTCATAAAACATTTAAGAAAAAATACATTGTGTATAATAGTAATAATAATCCTTTTGAAAAGGTTTATTAGTAATTTTGCTATATTTTTATTATTTTTTTATATAAAAGTTATTATTTGTATTTCCATGTACTAAATTTTTTGCCATTCTTTGGATCTTTGTGATCTTCTAACATGATCCCATTTCTTTCAATTTGTTCTCTAATACTATCTGCTGCATTGAAGTTTTTTGTTTCTAAAAAATTGATTCTATCTTGAATCAATTTTTCAATATCAATTGACAGCTTTTCATTTATAATAGATCTATTGACTTTTATTCCTAAAATTTCCGCACTAGTATTAAATATAGGAATTAAATCGTGATTTTTAACGCAATCGCGAGCTAATTTATGCAGGGCTTGTACTGCAGATACAGTATTTAGATCATTGCATAGTGCAGAAATCACAGGACTATGATGAACATCGCTATATACTTCATCACTTGGCCATTTAGATATCAATTTTTCTGCGTCTTTTAAACGTTGTATAGTAAAATCTATTGGTTCTCGATAGTGAGTCATTAGCATTGCAAGACGTATTACCGGAGCTGACCAAGATTTTCCTCCAAATTTTTTTGTTTCTAAAAGTTCATTAATAGTAATAAAATTCCCTGTAGATTTTGACATTTTATTACTTTCAAGGTTTAAAAATCCATTATGAATCCAAAAGTTAGCTATATTATCTGTGTTATTAGCGCAGCATGATTGTGCAATTTCGTTTTCATGATGTGGAAAAATTAAATCAATTCCTCCTCCATGAATATCAAAAACTTTTCCAAGATAGTGATAAGACATGCTAGAACACTCTATATGCCATCCAGGACGACCTCTTCCCCAAGGAGATTCCCATCCCAGATCTTTGTCAGATGATTTTTTCCATAGCACAAAATCGGCAGGATTTTTTTTATGGCTTTTTTCAGGAATACGTATTCCGATCTTTTGTTCATAGATATTACGATTAGATAGCAATCCATAATTTTTTATAGAACTTATATCGAATAAAACTTCTCCATTAGCTTCATAAGCATGGCCATTACTCATGATCTTTTTGATCAAATCTATCATTTGAGAAATATGTTCTGTAGCTTTTGGTTGATGAGTAGGAAGAAGACAGCCTAATTTTGTTATATCATGGATAAATTGTTGTGTGTACTTATTTGTTATTTCATTTATTGCTTCGTTTATTGGCATGTATGGATAATCTATACGTGCACGGTTAATGATTTTATCATCTATATCAGTGATATTACGGACATAAGTTACACACTTATTACCATATATATGTCGCAAAAGGCGATATAATATATCAAATATTATCATAGGTCTAGCATTGCCAATATGTGCAAAATCATAAACAGTGGGGCCACAAACATACATTCTCACGTTACACGTATCTATTGCTTGGAATTCAGTTGTTTTTCGTTCGAGGGTATTGTATATCTTAAGCTTATTTTTCATAAAAAGACCTTTGATATGTTGATCTAGTTAAAGCTGTGGCTAAAAACATTTATAAATTGGATTTATATTGCCCAGATTAAACTAATTTTTTCAATCTAATATTGATAAATTTAATTTTTTAAAAATAAAATAAATATTACTATATCAACTTACATTTGCATTACTTACCGAAGCTATATTAATTTTAGTTAATTTTTTTGTGCAAGGAAATACCCAGTATTTTGTAATATAATAAAAATATATCAACATTATATGATAAATATGTGCAATTATATTTAATTATATTATAAATATGTGCAATTATATTTAATTATATTATAAATATGTGCAATTATATTAACAATATTTTAATTTACGATCAGTAAGATGCAGCCAGTTTTTAGATGAAAATAGGTTTTATATATATTTGTATTCTTGTTTAAACAATACATTTAATCATTAAAATAATTGAGAACATATCTATGGATTTTCTGGATATTGCAAAGAAATAAGACATATGTAATTTTTGTAATTATGTTTTTATTATATATTTTTATTATAGATTGATGTATGCTTTTTAAATTATCTTTGATATTAATATGAATATTATCAACAAAAGGATATTAGTTTCAAAAAAATAACTATTTTATAAAATAGAGATATCTTATATTTATTTTAATTTTAGTTGTTTATATTATCTAATGCACTTGTGTACTTTTCAATTTTTATATGACACGCAAGCATTATTTTCATTCATAAGAATGATATTTTAATATAGGTCAGATTTATGAGATATACCATGATTAAAGGTATTAAGCATTCGATTATGGTTAGTGAAGGTTCTGTTGCTATAGAATTTTCTATATTGGCATTCCCTTATTTTTTTGTTGTTTTCGCTATATTGGAGATTTGCATTTGTTTTTCAGCTCAGCAATTATTTGATAATGCTTCATATACTATATCACGTCAGATACGTACAGGTGAGCTTAATAAAGATAATAGCAGTATTAGGAATATTCGTTCTTTGTTTTGTCGTGAAGTCAGATATTTGATATCTTGCTCTTCAACAGAACCACAAAAAGTGCGCGATCTTTATATTGACGTTAAAAAAATTAACTCTTTAGGAGATATTCCTCGAGATATACCTCGTCTTGGTACGAATGTCGATGCTCCAATAAATGATGTAGGTTTTGGTTTTAATCCTGGTGATCCTGGAAGTTATAATGTTTTTAGAGCTTTCTATCATTGGCCGGTATTTAGCAATTTTATGATTAAGTATCTTGCTGCAGTAAAGCATCCTGATAAAAAAACATCAGATTACTTGATGGCTTCAGTTGTAGTATTTAAAAATGAATTATTTGATAAATGAAGTTTATTAGAAGATATTTTTTGAGATTTTTCCATTGTCATCACGGCGTAGCCGCAGTAGAAATGGCTATAATTTTTCCAATTTTAATATGTATTTATATTTTTACCTATGAGATTGCCAACATTTATTCTTTTTCTAAAAGGATAACTCGTGTTGCGGGATCTATAGGTGATATTGTTGCGCAAGAGAATAGTATTAATAACAGATATTTAGATAATTTTTCTCTTTTAGCAAAAGCTACTATGTATCCTTATAGTTATAATAGTATTAATCATAAAATTTCTATAAAGATTGTAGGTTATTGGATTGATGATAGATCAGTTATTCATAGGAAATGGTTTTGGTCTTCTGATAAATCATCTTCTTCAAACTGTAAAATTCCGGATTCTATGATAGATAATTCTGTATTTATAGTTTGCTCTGATGTATCTGGATCTTATCCTTATACCATTTTTCCTAAGGATTTTTCTCCTTCTTATATTAAAGATATAAAAATTAATAGGACTTTTTATTACCGTCAGCGTCTAGGTGAGATAATCACTTGTTATGATTGTATTAATTAGAACGATTGAGCAGATATTGTTGATAATATATTCAATCAAATCTAATTTTTATTTTTGATCAATTTTTAGATTAGCAATATGTGCTGCTATGCTAAATTTGTTTTTTAAGTATTATTAAATATTTTTTACAATGTCAAATTTGTTAATATATTTATACGTGTTTAATGAATAAGTTAGATTGTTAATTTATTTGCTATTACAATGAGTGTTAGCGATTCATTACCAAAATTTCAATTTAATTAATATATAAGTATTTTATATCAAAAGATTTTACTGGCTTAGAATATTGATTTGCGTTTAAGATATTTCAAAATAACCATAAGTTTAGTATATAATCTGATAATATAGTTTTATAAGATTACGACTTTTATGATTTTATTATTTGTGTAATAATTTTTATATTCTAAAATTAAATGATGTCTTGCCAATAAGCTGATAAGCAAATCATCATATTCCTATAATATGAAATCTATCCTCAACTTTTTCTATTTTCCCAAGAATAATTTTTTCAAGTGCTAAAGGATATAAAATATTTTCAACAGATAATAGTCTTTTTGAAAGGCTTTCTTCTGTTTCGTCAGATAATATAGGTATTGCTGCTTGAGCAACGATAGGACCTTCATCAATATTTTCTGTTACTATATGTACTGTACATCCTGTTATTTTAACTCCAGACTTTAGAGCGCGACGATGAGTATGGAGGCCGGGGAATAGTGGTAACAGAGATGGATGAATATTAAGAATCTTATTTTTATAATTTTCTATAAATTCCTTGCTTAGAATTCTAATATATCCTGCGAGACATATCAGATCTGGTTTTATGGAAGAAATTTGTGTGATAATTGCTTTTTCGTGTTCTTTTGTTGACTTATAATTATTATAAGGAATCGTATATATAGGTATATTCTCTTCTTTTGCTTTGATAATGCCTTTTGCATTAGGGTTATCTGAAATAACCCCAATAACTTTGGCAGGATATCCTGTTTTTTTTGTTGCGTGGATAATAGAAAGCATATTTGTGCCATTACCCGATATAAATACAACAATATTTTTATAAATCATATAATTAAAGATCCCTTATAGAGAATAGGTGATACCTTGTTATTACGTTGTATTACTTTTCCACAGTATATTATGTTCTCTCCATTTTCTTGTAAAATTTTTATGACATAATCCGCACTTTCAGGACTTACAATAAGTATCATTCCAATTCCACAGTTAAATGTACTAAGCATCTCTGTGGAGTTAATATTAGCTTTTTTAGATATCCATGATATAACTTTTGGCACTTTTATCGAATTCAAATCGATCTCTCCTATAAGATTATTAGGGATAGATCTAGGTATATTTTCTGTAAGTCCTCCGCCTGTGATGTGTGCCAGTGCTTTTATTTGTTTTGTTTTTCTAATTGTTTTAAGAATGGATTTAACGTATATTTTAGTTGGCGTCAGAAGCGCTTCTCCTAGATTTTGATTTTTAGAAAAAGGGGATTGATCTTCCCAAGATAATTTTGATAGTTCTACAATTTTTCTTACCAATGAAAATCCATTGGAGTGTAAGCCTGAGGATTCCAATCCAAGTATTAAATCGCCTGCACATACGTTATCAGAAGATAATATTTGTTTACGTTCTACGGCTCCTACAGCAAATCCTGCAAGATCATAATCTTTTCCGCTGTATATTCCTGGCATTTCAGCGGTTTCCCCGCCAATTAACGCACATCCAGCTTGGCGACATCCTTCAGCTATTCCTTTGACTATTATATTTGCTTGATTAGGATCAAGTTTACTCGTTGCTAAATAATCAAGAAAAAATAAAGGCTCTGCGCCATTGACTAAGATATCGTTTACGCACATTGCGACAAGATCTATTCCGATAGTATCATTTTTGTTCATTTCAGAAGCTATTTTGAGTTTGGTGCCTACACCATCGCTGGATGATACTATAATGGGATCTGTAAAACCTGCTTTTTTTATATCGAATAAACTTCCAAATCCGCCTATTTCCCCGATGCATCCTACACGTTCTGTAGATTTTACAGTTGATTTAATTTTTTCAACGGTTAGATTTCCTGCTTTGATGTTGACTCCAGCATCACTATATGTGAGCTCATTTCCTTCTTCGTGCTTCACATTTATTCTCCTATAGATCTTAGGTGATTTTGATTTTATTAATCGGTGATATAGATGTTATTATTTTTTTCTAAAAATAACTTATTGTATTTGCGTCTTGCTTATCTTAGATTCTTAACTCAAGTACTATTATATTGGGCTATGTTTTTATGCAATATCCGAGTTAATATTTTGTCAAATGGCTAATTTTCTGATGATTAGTTGTAGAGTTGAAATTTAATTATGAAATTTTGTAAATTTTTCCCAGGGAACACGTATTTTGAATGAAGAGAGAAGAACAGTTTTTTTTATCTTTCCCTAGAGTTGCTGATAAGATTAATCGTGATGATCTTTTATCTCATGATTCCATTGATCAGGCTATTCGCATTATTGATGCTTGGCCATCTTGGCCATCTTCTGTAATTATTATTGTTGGTCCAAGTGGTTCAGGAAAGTCTTTTTTGGCCAAGATTTGGTCTAATAAGAGCGGATCTAGGCAGATTTATAGCTCTGCTAAAGGCTTGGAAACGGTGCAAATAAATGCACAGCCGATGATGTTAGAAGATGCTGATCGTATCAATTTTGATGACACTCAATTGTTTCATATTATTAATAGTATTGCCCAGCATGACTCCAGTTTGCTTATCACAGCGCGTACTTTTCCTATTGAATGGCCTGTTAATCTTCCAGATTTATGTTCTCGTTTACAGGCTGCAACGGTAGTAAAGATAAGTTTGCCAAGCGATGATTGTTTGGAAAAAATAATAGTAAAAATGTTTTCTGATCGTCAGATTTTTATTGATAGGAGAATAGTATCATATATTGTTCAGCGTATGGAAAGGTCTTTAGTTTATGCTGAATCTTTGGTTGATAGGATGGATTATTTGTCTTTTTCTAGAGGTATAGGTATAACTAGGTCTTTGGCTGCAGAGGTACTAGAAGAAATGCAAAGTAGTGAATAGAGTATTTTGTCATACTACCTTTTATTTACGTAATTTAATATGCTGTCTAAAAAAGCTATTAAGGCTATTATTTTTTTAATTTATTTATGATCAATACTATTTCATAGCATGTATTCATATTTATGAATTTATACACATTAATAATTAAGTTTATATATTTTTGTATTCTTTTGCATATTAGTTATATAATCTTATTTGCTAATTAAAAACAAACTAACTTTAAACAATAGCATATGTATAAATATCAATATTTTAGTTTGTCAAATGGTGCGGATGGCGGGACTCGAACCCGCACTCTCACATAAAGAAGCAGATTTTCTTACCACTACAACTTTCGTTGCCACTACGTTTGTGTTTGTGGTCTGGACTGTCCCTTCATCATAACTGTTCACGTCTTAGATGCTGCCCGTCCAGTCTCTACACCTTCCTTTGACTTTTTTTAACCAAAGGTTTGGCTCGGGATTAGCAAAAAAATAGCCTTCCCCGAATTTGAGCAGTTCTACTCCATGGATTTTTCCATGGGCACCCAATAACATAAGTCTACTGCGTCTACCTATTCCGCCACATCCACACATTTTATCTCATATAAAATTTCAATAATATTTCCATACGAAATTCAATACAATATTATTGTATACTATTTTTTCTAATTTTGAAGTAAAAAATATTTTTTTTAATCTTTATTTTTTGCATTCAATCTAAAAGCCTATTAAGTTGTCATATTTTATGTTTACATATATTTATTTCATATATAATTATGAGCAAATAAAAAACATAATAGGTTATATAATAGCTAATTTTTTATTTAACAATAGTCATAGCGCTTATGTTTATTAATTATTAAATATTTAGCATATTATATAAAATTACTTAGTTTATTATTAATTTAATTTTTTCAATTAAGGATAAAATAATATTTTTTATCTTATCAGATATTTCTATTCCTAAACCTCATATGGGATATTGTTTTAAGAAAATATAGGATACAGATTCAATATTTTAATCTATAATACAGATTTTCAAAAACACTAGCATTTAAATAATTCTTTTTTTATTTTTTATTATTATATAATATTTACTTTTATTTTGGATTATATTTATGATTTATTGCCTTAAACATTTCTAAAGTTTTCAGTGAGTACTACGTTAGTTAATCTAATGCGTATGCGTGTTATTTTTTCCATATTATCAATAATATAGTTATTATTTTAAATAATTTATTTTTTGGGTGGTTAAATAATTTTAAAAATACAATTTTGTGTTTTTATGAAAAATATCTTCGTATATTAAAATAACAAATTTAATCTATTAGCTATATATGCGTGAAATGTTTTACTCAACGATTTTGATATAAATACTTATTTATTATTCTTGTTAATATAATGATCATAATATTAGTTTTATAATAAGCTAGTTCGTTATCATTTATTCGAATGACACAAAATGTATCTTATTTTTTTATAATATGTTTATTAGCGAAAAAATATATATAATTTTTTAATTATTCCCTTAATAAAAATAATATTATATTACTGGTTTTGGAAAATTTAGGTTAGGGAGAAAAGTGATGTCTGCAGATATAGAGAAAAAAAATCAAAAAAACAATAATTCTGATTCTTGCCTTCAGTTGGTAATAGAAGTTTTACAAGAAACTAAGGCTGATGATATATCTCATATAAAGGCTACACCTAATCGTCCTTTAGTATGTGATAATATGATTATTGTTTCAGGTCGGTCTACAAAACACGTTTCTTCTATTGCTGATAAATTGATTTCTTATCTTAAACAGAAAAAAATCGATGTGCATGGAGTTGAGGGTTTATTAGCCTCTAACTGGGTTTTAGTTGATTTAGGTGATATAATGGTTCATATATTTCATCCTGAATCTCGTAAGTTATATGATTTAGAATCTATGTGGACATAAAAGTATTATTTATAATTGGTATCTTTTCTTTTTGGTATATGAAACTATGGATAAATCTGTTACTTGTGTTGTTATACTATAATTAATTTAGATAACAGATTACTAGACTTATCTGTTGATGTGTTTTCATTTGATTTTGGGAGTGTTTTATAATTTAAAATTAGGTAGTAAATTCATTTCATTCTTGTTAATAGTATATCTTTAATATGTCTTTTGATAATTATTATTGCATATTGAGCCTTAATTTACTAACATTCCAAATATTAATGATGATTTGATATCGATACAAGTTATTCATCTTTATTTTTTGCTAATAATTTAAGTAATTATATTACCCTTGAATTTTATTAGTAATATAGATTATTTACTATATATTTGGTAGAATATTTTTATTTAATCACTTTGTTATGTCTAATAAATACTTGTGATAATATATTAAGTATATAATCTATTAAAGTTAAACATATTTTATGTTAATTTATGTATATAATACCATACAATAGTCAATATAAATTATATTTATGTTTTTTATTGAATTCTATGATGAATTACTTATTTCCATTTGCATTATTGAGGTTATATAATAACATGTGGTTATACGTAGATTATATAATATTTTTAAATAAAGTGCATAACTTTTGAGTACTAATCTTAATCGCCCTTTAGGGGAAAAATCTATCACAAAGAGATCTTTTTATCTAAAGATTATCTCTCGTTTTGGATTTTGTCTTTTGTTTTCTATATGTGTTATTTGTCTTTCAATTCATATCATTAGATATGATTCTTTTAATGGTATAGTTTCTAAAACAGATCAATATTATTTTATTCCGGAAATTTCTAAATCAAACAGTAGCGCTATTGATGCTGTTCAATACCCAGAAAAATCAATTGAACCATTTAAAGGTGATAACGGTAAATTTTCTATCAATAAAAATAATACTGTCAATGTTATTGATCCTTTGAAGACAAAGGAAAAAAAGATTATATCTGTTAATACAAATAAGTTTAGCAGTGTCATTGATCCATTAAATAATAAAAAAGAAAAATTTGTATCTGTTATTCATAAAGATAGATTAGTTACAAATAAAAGTCGTGGTTTTCTATCTATTAAAGATGATAATTCATCAACTTCCTTTGAAGATTATACAAAATATTGTCCAGATCCTGGTGTTGGTCCGCGTATTGCTATTGTAATTTCTGGTTTAGGCATAAGCAAAAATGGAACGCAACGTGTTATCAATTTATTACCTGAAAATTTTACTCTTGCTTTTGCTTCTAATGGTAATAATTTAAAAAAATTTATGGAAACATCTTTAAACAAAGGACAAGAGACTATTTTGCAAATTCCTATGCAAGACTTTACGATATTAAATTCTAAAGATGATCCTTATGTTTTAAAAACCAATCGATCACCCAAGGAACTTAGTAATATAATCTATAATTCTTTAAATCAGGCAACTAACTATTATGGTATTATGAATTATCTCGGTTCAAGTTTCCTTTCTGATAAATCTTCTATTATGATTTTATTTAATGAGCTTGCTAATCGAAAACTGTTCTTTTTAGATGATGGCAGTTCAAGGCATAATAACATTAGCAAGGAATTAGCTGCTAATATCAATCTTCCTTATATATCATCTGATTTGTATTTAGATTATCAATATAACCGAAATGATATTAGAAAAAAATTAAAGTCTCTTGAGTATAAGGCTAGAGTTTCAGGAAAGGCAATAGGTGTAGTGGTTTCTTTCGATGAAAATATTGAAGAGATTTTGCAATGGTTGAAGGAAGATTATATGAAGGATATTTTAATTGTTCCTTTATCTTGCTTAGTCAAATATTATATTTAATGTACTTAAAAACAAGGGAAATAATTAATAATATAGATACACTTAATAGGTATTTGTTTTTTTATATATTAATTATGAAGATGATTATTTTATTTAAATTATACTAATAATAGTTACTTATATTAAATAATATAACATATCATTGAACAATTAATCTTTAAGAATATGTTATATATATAATAAATATGCATAATAATATATTGTTTACATATCATTTATTATCATAATCAATAAGTTATATTATTATGGTTTACAATATTATCTTATCGTCTAAGGAGTATTTCTCTGATTTAGTTGATATTTTCAAATGATTTAATAGTTATAGCAGAAGTACTATTTAGGTTGGATATTAGCTATATATCCTATATTCTTAATATATGAAATATGAGCAACCCATATAATGCAACAAATATGAGTGTATAATATTATATAATCTCGAGTTAAAATTATAGAATAAACAAGCAAATATTTAACAAGATATTTTATAATTAAAAGAAGATAAAATAGTAATAATTTAAAAATAATATCGAATTAATAAGTTTATTGATGACATTCTTTGACTATTTTTTTATACCTTATTAGTTTGTTTTATTGCAAATAGAAACGTATTTAAGGTTTTTGGATTTTTAAAGGGAAAAATTTAGGAGAATAGCCTATGTTGTAGTATTATTGGGTTTTGTTTTCCTTGATTTCAGTTTAATCATATTGTATTTTTACGTATTTAAAAATTTTGAGTAAGAAATATTTTATTATATTAACAAATTAGAATATATATAATATATAAATACAATATGTCTTATTCTAAGTTAATTTTTTAATTATTTAAAAATAAATTTATTATGATTTCATAACGGTTAATTGAATGAATTAAATGATTTTAAGGATTGAATTTTAGAAGTTTATTGTTGCCTTGATGTTTATTTTACTTTTGGTTATATGATACTAGATTTTATAGGTATTAAACATAACCTAATAACAGATAGAAAAGCTGTTAATTATCAATATATTTGGTAATGTTTATATTAATTTTTAAAACTTATCTTATTCTTTTATCTTCTAATTAAAATCTAATATCATCATTTGACGATTTTGTTTTAATTTTTTTTATTATCAGATATTACAATATATCCACTTTATGAGAATAATCGACGAAGAAGATTTTTAATACTGTTCTCAATAGAATGTTAGTTGTCTTTATTGAGGAGGGAATTATTCAAAAAAATAATAAAAGAATATATAGATTTATTTTTAAGATGAAGTGAACAGCTTGTTACCTTTTCAAAATTGCGACTAAACTTACAAAAAATGCTGTAAAATCAATAATTTATAATTATAATGGTGACCCCTGCAGGATTCGAACCTGCGACATCCTGCTTAGAAGGCAGACGCTCTATCCAGCTGAGCTAAGGGGCCAAAATTACTTTTACTATCATATATTTAATGCGTCCAAGGCTGAAGACGATCGTATGAAAAATTATCTTGATAAGATTTTTGTGTATGAACAACCGACGTATAAGATGGTATTACATAATATTCAATACTATGACCGTCAGCATATTTTTTTGCTTTTTCTAAAGATGGGAAAAATAGTTTAACTTGTTGCATAGTATCTTTGGAAGATTTGTAACCTAATAATGGCTCTACATAAGTTGGATCTTGTCTCTCAAAATCCAACACCCACATTCCTATGCGTCCTTTTTTTCCTGATTGAGTAGATGTTTTACATTTATAGTAAATTTTTGCTAACATGCTAAATAAGTTTAATCCCATATCTCAATACATAAAAATCGAACAAAAATGGTCGGAGTGGAGAGATTCGAACTCCCGACCCTCTGGTCCCAAACCAGATGCGCTACCAGGCTGCGCTACACTCCGTATACAAATACTTTAATCCATGAAGTATATATATTTATATAACAACTAATCAAGTCATAATATAAATCATGACTAAAATAATATATCTCTATTTAAATGAAAAGATATAATAATATGTAACTGAAAAATTTTTATTTAATAAATTATCTGACTTAAGAAAGCTTTTGTCCTTTCGTGTTGAGGATTAGTAAAAAAGTCTTCAGGGATATTTTGTTCAACAATTTGTCCTTGATCCATAAATACAACTCTATCAGCTACTTGTCTAGCAAAACCCATTTCATGAGTTACGCAAATCATAGTCATTCCTTCTTTTGCAAGATCTACCATTGTATCCAACACTTCTTTTACCATTTCTGGATCTAATGCAGATGTCGGCTCATCAAATAACATAATCTTTGGTTTCATGCATAAAGAGCGTGCAATGGCAGCACGCTGATTTTCTCCGCCAGATAACATAAGAGAGGATCTCATTGCTTTATCAGCAATATTTACCTTATTAAGGTAATACATGGCAAGTTCTTCTGCTTCTTTCTTAGGCATTTTCCTAACCCAAATAGGTCCAAGGGTACAATTATCCAGTATGCTTAGATTTGGGAAAAGATTGAAATGTTGAAAAACCATTCCAACATCACGACGTACTTCTTCAATATTTCTTACATCACTATTAAGGGGAATTCCATCGATAATTATTTCACCTTCTTGGTGTTTTTCGATTCTATTAATGCAACGTATCAAAGTAGATTTACCAGATCCTGAAGGTCCAGCTATAGTAACTATCTCACCTTTTGTTATATTAAGATTAATGTCGCGTAGTGCATGAAAATTACCATACCACTTATTTAGAAGCTTTATTTCAATAGCAAAGTTGTTCTGATCTATTTTTTTTGAATCGATTAGATTTTTTTTCATCAGTACAAGAATCCTTATTTTTTCATTCCCTTATTAAGATATTTTTCTATAAATATAGAATATAATGACATGCTAAAGCAGAATACCCAAAACACAAATCCAACAAATACTAATCCGCTTATAGGAGTAACAGGAGATATCCATGATGAGTCACTGAAGTTTGCTCTTACTATGCCCAAAAGATCAAACATATTTATTATAGAAATAAGAGTGCTATCTTTAAATAAACCTATAAATGTATTCACAATTCCTGGTATAACTCGTTTAATTGCTTGAGGAACAACTATAAATCTCATTGTCTGAATATAGCTTAATCCTAATGAATTAGCAGCATCGAATTGACCCTTAGGAATTGACTGTAATCCGCCTCTAACAACTTCCGCAATATAAGCGGCGGCAAAAGCTGTAACTCCCACAAGAGCTCGCAATAACTTATCTATATTCCAATTATCAGGTAGGAATAGGGGTAACATTATACTTGCAGTAAAAAGCACTGTGACTAAAGGAACTCCGCGAAATGTCTCAATTAATGTAACGCAAGCATATCGCAAAACAGGCATATCAGCTTGTCTTCCTAATGCTAGTAATACACCTATCGGCATAGAAAAAGCAATTCCAAAGAATGAGATAACTAAAGTAACTAGTAATCCTCCCCATTTCGATGTTTCAACAACACTAAGTACTATTCCGCCATGCAATATGAAGAAGGAAAAAACTGGGAATAAGATAAACAACAATATACCATTTAGCAGCTTTCGAGGATAAGACGGAATTAGCATTGGTATAATCAATAAAATTCCAATTATAAATATAAGAACAGGTCTCCATCTTTCTTCTTCAGGATAATTGCCAAATATAAATAAATTATATCTATCAACTACAAAAGCCCAACAAGCGCCGCTCCAATTTTCTGGCTGAATTCCTCCTTGAGATATTGTCATACATGATCTTCTATCACTTCCTGTCCATACAGCGTCTATAAAAAGCCATTCAACTATATTAGGTATTAAATATATTAAAGATGTTATTGCTAAAATAGTCAGAATTGAATCCCTAATATTGCAGAAAAAATTGGTGTGAATCCATGCTATAATTCCACGTTGACTAACAGGAGGTAAACTGGGTGATAACAACCTTTTACGTACATAGAATTTACCACTAGGATAGCTCATTTTACCTCCCTTAAAGCAATTTTTTTATTTATCCAGTTCATTAATAGAGACGTCATTATTGAAAGGCTTAAGTATATAAACATCCAAATCAGCACAATTTCAATTGCTTGACCTGTCTGATTAATTATAACTCCTCCAACTGAAACTAGATCAGAGAAACCTACTGTTACAGCAAGAGAAGAATTCTTTAGAAGGTTCAAATATTGACTGGTAAGAGGAGGAATAATTACTCGCATCGCCTGTGGCAAAATGATAAATCGTGTTGCCTTTCCACGGTTCAAGCCCAGTGCTGTTGCAGCCTCCATTTGTCCACGTGGCACTGAAGTTATTCCTAATCGTATAATTTCTGCTATAAAAGAAGCTGTATAACATGATAAAGCTATGTACAGCGAAATAAATTCAGGACAAACTGCAAATCCTCCATCAAAGTTAAAATTACCTAACACAGGATAATCAAAACTTAATTTCAAATTAGTTATGTACAATAATATTACCGGCAACCCGAATGTTAAAAAAATGGAAATATAGTAAACAGGCAATGCACGGCCAGTTCTTTCGTGAAATTTACGAGATAATATTATTGTTACGATGCTTAAAACTATTCCTAATAAGAAGACAAATAAAATAATTTGTGCATTAATATCCATTATTAATTTAGGAAAATATATTCCTCTATTGCTTAAAAATATTCCAAGTGGAAAATATACTGAATGTTCAGGGGATGGAAGAGCAGATAGAAGGGATCTATACCAAAAGAATATTACTACTAATGGAGGTATATTACGAAATATCTCTACGTAAATCCTGCAAATCCATGATAAGAGCTTATTAGAAGATAATCGTCCTATGCCAATAAAAATTCCTATAATGGTAGAAGGAATTACTCCTAACAATGCTAATGTGAAAGTATTAGTGAAACCGACTAATAAAGCCCTAGCATACGAATCATCTCCATTGTAAGGTATGATACCTTGATCTATTTCAAATCCAGCACGATATTGAAGAAAATCTAAGCCTAATGATATATTGGATTTATCCATATTATAAGAAATATTACTTATTATTTTTGATAAAACTATTACAATTAAAGATAAGATAAGAGCTTGAGTAAACATGCTTCTAAAATGTATATCGTATAAAAATTTAATATTTTTTATACGGCATAGTACTGTATTTTTAATATTTTCAATCATATATTCACCTCAATTCAGCAACTAAAGTCTTATTTTTAAATGAGCGCTGCCGATATTTATCATCAGATTTATTGATTAATATACATAGAATGCATATACTGAAGATCATCATAAAACACTAAGTTTAACGGATAGGTGGAGCATACATAATTCCTCCATTGGACCATAATGCATTGTATCCATGAGGAATTTTCAAAATAGAATTTTTTCCAAGATTTCTATCAAATATTTCTCTATAGTTACCCATATGTCTAATAATCCTATAGGCCCAATCATTTGTTAAGCCAAGACTTGAGCCAATCTTATTGCCATCAGTTCCGAGAAAACGTTTTATATCAGGACTATTAGAATTACGCATATTTTCAACATTCTCCTTAGTGATTCCTAATTCCTCTGCATTTACTAATGCATAGTGTGTCCAAGAGACAACATTATTCCAAACACTATCGCCCTGAATAATTACTGGCCCAAGTGGTTCTTTTGAAATAGTTTCTGGTAAAATTATGTGTTCACTTGGATCAGATGTACTGAGCCTCAAGGTGTACAGAGCTGATTTATCTCCAGTATAAACATCACAACGATTAGAAAGATATGCAGCATTAATCTCTTCAACACGTTCGAATACTATAGGATGATATTTCATTTTATTAGTTCTAAAATAATCTGATAATGTAATCTCTGTTGTTGTTCCTGCTTGAACACATATTGCTGCTCCAGACAGTTGAAGAGATGAAGAAATATTTGGTTTCTTGCGCATCATAAAACCTTGTCCATCAAAATATGTAATAGGGCGAAATGCAAGACCTAAAGTAGTTTCACGAGTCAGTGTCCATCCTGTATTTCGACTTAATATGTCAATTTGTTTTGACTGTAAAGTGATGAAACGGTCTGTTGCATTTAATGGAATGTATTTAACCTTATCAACATCATCAAATATTGTAGCAGATATAGCTTTACAAAAGTCAACATCAAATCCATTCCATTGCCCATTAGCATTCATTTCTGAAAAACCAACTAGTCCAGTGTTTATCCCACAATTTAAGAAACCTCTGCTTTGAACTTCTTTTAAAATATTGGCCTGAGCATTAAAACTTATAAAATATAAATTTATCAAGAAAATAATACCTGTAAAAAAAAATCTACAATTATACATAAATCTGTTCTCCTTGAAAAATATTAATTGTGTTATTAGTACACTAATGTACAACAACTTTTTTCGACAGAACCAAATTGGGTAGATAGGATAATATAACATAAAAAAAAAGAATTTGATGTTCAATCTGCCAAATCATGAGATTAAGCAATCATTTTATAATTTCAAGTATTTTAACAAAAACTTTCAACATCTGATAAATAAAAAACTAAATTTTAAGTTAATATCATTTCAAGCTTATTATATTTATTTTATTTTTATGTTTTTATGTTTTTATGTACATATATATTGCAAATTATCATACGATAAAAATATATCAATTTAAATTGATTTTAGAGCATTAGATGTTTTTTATGTATAATGACAATATAAATTATAATAATTATATTAGTTAATATTATTGAATTAATTTTTTATAAAAGTTATGATTCTTTAGTTTAATTTGTAATTTAAGTCATAATTTTCTGTTATATAGAAGATTTTTTGTGTGTGCATTAATTGTATTTTGACAATATATTTTAATGGATATTGCTATTAAATTATATATTTTTATGTTCCATAATGTATGAAATATCGGTTTTGCAAGTTTTATGAGAGTAATATTAATGGTTGATTCTTACTTATCATATTAACAATTTAGACGTTTTTTTATATCTATAATAGAGTTTACTTGCGTAGTATGTTAACTACATTTCGTAAGGCAATCATAATATCATTATATATGATAACATAAATATATTTATCTAGATATTGTTTAAAAAGATATCATCGTATTTAGCTTGAGTGCTATATTATCTTGTTGTTTTTAATTATTGATTTCCGTGCATTAAAACTTCAATAGAAGGTTAGCAAATAAATCGTCATATTGTGATTATATGTTTTATATTTGGATATTATAATTATATATCCAATCAACACTTTTAGACAGTATTGATCGTGGCCCAAAACGAAGTGCTATATCCCTGCATAATCGCATTGGGCCATTTAGATGGTAGAATAGGCCATTAAAATTAGTTCTAGAATATATATTATTAATGCGTTTTGCTCGGATATTTTGGTATTTAGTAATAGCCTCAGAAGGATTAGTATTTTTCAGTAATCTTGATAAAAGATAAGCATCTTCAATTGCCATATTTGCTCCTTGAGCAGCAAAAGGTAAAAATGTATGTGCTGCATCGCCAATTAAAACTGTATCTTTAGAATTATGCCATCGACTGCATTTGCATTCAAATAATTGGTAAAATGAAGTATGAAGAATATTTGTAATAAAATTATTGATTTTATTATTCCAATTCATGAACTTTCTTGAAAATAATTCTTTATATTCATTATGAAAGTTTAATTGATTTTCTTTTAATAGATGGATTTTATCCAAGAAATGATTGCTGCTTACTGCAACAATATTTATTGTATCATCTTCGCGCAGAGGATAAGTTACCATATGGGAATCAGCACCCAAAAATAGACTAACTGATTTGGAATCTATAAATTCTGGAGCTTCATTTTTTGGTATTGTAGCACGCAACA
Organism: Candidatus Liberibacter americanus str. Sao Paulo; assembly: GCF_000496595.1. Taxonomy (NCBI): domain Bacteria; kingdom Pseudomonadati; phylum Pseudomonadota; class Alphaproteobacteria; order Hyphomicrobiales; family Rhizobiaceae; genus Liberibacter; species Candidatus Liberibacter americanus. The sequence continues at coordinate 1,115,383 of NC_022793.1, read as the reverse complement.
CGATATGCCCCGAAAAGACCAAAGGTTTATTATCTATTTGTTTTCGTATATTTGAGTTAACTCCGTCAGCTCCTACTAATAGATCTATTTTTTTATTAGTTATATGTGAGATTTCTGTTAAAGAATTGCTTTTTATATAGGTTGATAAATGTAATTTAGCTAAAGATTGTGAGTTTATTTTTGATAAAAGAATCCTTTGCAGTGTTGACCGCTTTACAACTCCATAGTCTCCATTCCAATTGCTCATAGCATGCTCTTTGCATGGAATGCGACACAACTCATTGAGTGTTAATCCTGATAGAAAGATAAACTCTTTCGGTTCTATCCATACTGCTTTTAATTCGTCGATGATACCAATTTTTTTTAATATGCGTGATGCATTAGGTGATATTTGTAATCCAAATCCCTTTTCGGATAATTTATCCTTTTTTTCTAATATATGAGATTTTATTCCAATATCACACAAAGATATAGCTAGAGAGAGACCAGATATACCAGCTCCAACTATAGCAACAGATGGCAAGTTTGATTTATAATTTTTGCCGTACACCTTGATAATTCCTAAATTAAAAGCAAACACCCTTTGGGTGATGTTTCTTCTTGTCCAAGAGAACTATCGAAACAATAAATAGTTGAGCAGTAAGGACATCTCTTTTCATTTTCATCGCCCATATTTATAAATATATGTGGATGATCCATCGGGGGAGATGCTCCGGCGCACATGAATTTTTTAACGCCAATTTTTATGATATTATATCCCTTGTCATTTTGGAAATGATTAATACGATTATCCATAACTTTTCCTTTTCTAATTACATAATCATAGGATATAATCTATTAGTAAGCGCAACAATATAACATATTTTTTATAAGCTATACAATCTTATAATTAAAATATACGTGCAATAAATTATTTGAGAGATTATGATGATTAAAACCAAATTATTCAGTTCATGGAGAGGATTTCAGCTGGCATTTTTTGATGAGGGAGATAGATTATCTCCCGTTGTCTTATTAATTCATGGATTTACTTCATCTGCAAAGATAAATTGGTTTTCCACCGGTTGGATAGAGTTATTGTGTTATCATGGTTATCGAGTCATTGCGATTGATAATCTTGGTCATGGTGAAAGCGATAAGTCGCAAAATATTGATGACTATAACTTAGTATTTATGGCTGCTGATGCTGTCTCATTGTTAGATTATCTTGGAATTAAATCGGCACTTGTTATGGGCTATTCTATGGGAGCTCGTATAGCCTGTTCTATGGCTTTATTTTATCCTTCTTATATACAATCTTTAGTTTTAGGTGGGGTGGGTAGTGCTCTATTTGATTCAAAAGTTATTGATTGGAGCCCTGTTATAGATGCTTTTTTATTGCCGTCAATTGACGATGTAAATTGTGTTTTAGGAAAAACATTCAGAAAATTTGCTGAAAGTGTTCCTGGCAACGATTTAAAGGTCCTTGCTTCATGTCTAGCTATGACAAGAAAGCTATTTAATAGAGATGATTTAAATAGAATTAATGTTCCTGTTTTAATTGCTGTAGGATCTAAGGATCATATTGCGGGATCCCCTCAAGATGCAATGGTTTTTTTTCCTAATAGTAGATTTTTAAATATTTTAGACAAAGATCATATGTTGTCTGTTGGTGATAAGCAGTTTAAACAAGGAGTTGTAGATTTCTATTTAAATGTCATTTAATAAGTCATTATTGCATCATTTGACTATAAAATTATGTCATTTTCATAATTTCACTATGTCTATATAGGAAAAATATTTTTTTATATCTTCTTATATCTTATTTTTTGTATATTGTTTTATTTATTATAAGTTTTAACTTTTTATTGTAATTAATAGACTTATGATTCAAACTTTTGTTTTTTATTCACAGATTGTTTCCTTAAATTATAAGATGTTCTTTCTTTTAGGTTATTGAATAATTAAATTGATTATCGTTTTTGTGTTTGATTATAGGTAATAGCAATTTATATGGAGTTTTATTATGAACCCTTATGAGATTAAAAAATTAAATGTGTATTTTAAACGTATGTTTGGCTCTGGTATAGATATTAAACCACGAGTAAATCAGACTGATTCAGTTGAAGTTTTTATAAATTCAGAGTTTATCGGCCTTATTTATAAAGATGATGAAGATGGTGAAATATCCTACAATTTTTCTATGTCTATTTTAAACGATGATCTTTAAGTAATTATTGTTAAAAAAATATCAAAATAATAATTTTATGTGATTTTTTTATTTGGTTTTAAACTGTATGCTTTAGTTATATTATATGATTTAATCAAAAGTTATATTATATGATTTAATCAAAAAAGTCGCAAGTTACAAGATAGTTTTAGTGCTTATTTAGAATAAAATAATGTTTTTTTGTTAATGGAACATATTTTATATTTATTCTTAAATATTTTAACAATATAGAGAGATAGCGAGTGACGGTTCTGGTAATTTGTACGGCTAAGGCTTCTAGCAATCAAAATGATTCGATTGGAACTGATAACTTTTCTCACACAAAGGTTGCTGCCAAAATTAAAACTCCAAGATTATATCGAGTTTTGCTCATTAATGATGACTATACTCCTATGGATTTTGTTGTGCATATTTTACAGAGATTCTTTCACAAGGATAATGAAAGTGCAAAGTGTATTATGTTAAAAGTTCATTACAATGGATCTGCTGATTGTGGCTTTTATACGTATGAGATTGCTGAGATGAAGGTGAATCAAGTTATGAATTATGCACGTAATCACCAACATCCTTTGCAATGCGTAATGGAAAAAGAATAAGGAATTAATATTGTCTTTTTTTTCAGAAAATCTTGAAAAAGTTTTTCATCAAGCTTTGGTTTTAGCAAATGAAAAACGCCATGAATATGCTACATTAGAGCACCTTCTTTTATCTCTAACTGATGATTTAGATGCGGTAGCTGTGATGATTGCTTGTAATGTTGATATTAATGTATTAAAAAAAGCTCTTACGCATCATATAGATAATGACTTTTCTAATGTATTAAAGGATAATTCTAACACGGAGTGTAAGCCTACTGCTAGTTTTCAAAGGGTTGTTCAAAGAGCTGTTGTTCACGTTCAATCAATTGGTAAAAATATGGTAACAGGCGCTAATATAATTGTCGCACTTTTTTCTGAGCCAGATAGTCATGCCGCTTATTTTTTGCAGGCGCAAGATATGACTAGATATGATGCTGTCAATTTTATTTCGCATGGCATTGGGAAAAAAAGAGATTTTTCAAATTTTAAATCATCAATAAATATGAATAAATCCGGTTTAGAGGGGGAAAGCTTTGGTAATGAAGATAAAAGTCAACCTTCATCAAATTCTCTTCCCGCTTTAAGTGCTTATTGTGTAGATCTTACTGACAAAGCTAAAAAAGGCAAAATAGATGTTCTAATTGGTAGAAATGATGAGATTGATCGTACTATACAGATACTTTGTAGGCGTTCAAAAAACAATCCTCTTTATGTTGGAGATCCTGGAGTAGGTAAAACGGCAATAGCAGAGGGATTTGCTAAGAAGATCGTTGATGGCATGGTTCCAGAATGTTTACTTAATGCTAGTATTTTTTCATTGGATATAGGGAATCTTATTGCAGGGACTCGTTATCGCGGTGATTTTGAAGAACGTATTAAGAAGATTATCAAAGAAATTGCATCTTGTGAAAATGCTATACTATATATTGACGAAATACATACACTAGTTGGAGCAGGATCTTCTTCAGGAAGTTCCATAGACGCTTCAAATTTATTGAAACCAGCTTTATCTTCTGGAGATGTGCGTTGTATAGGATCAACAACTTATAGTGAGTATAGGCAGTTTTTTGAAAAGGATAAAGCATTGGTTCGTCGTTTTCAGAAAATTGATATTGACGAACCATCAGTCGAAGAGACTATTGAGATTATTAAAGGTATAAAACCTTATTTTGAAAAATATCATCATTTGCGCTATTCTAATGATGCAATTAAAGCTGCAGTGGATTTATCAATGCGACATTTTATATCTCGAAAGCTTCCTGACAAAGCTATTGATGTAATTGATGAAGCTGGTGCAGCACAGATGTTACTTCCTATTTCGAAGCGGAGTAAACTTATTAGTGCTAAGGATATCAAGATGACTGTTTCATCAATGAATCGTAATATTCATTCGAAGAGCATTCCTAAAGATGAAGATTTCGTTTTGAGTAGATTAGAAAAAGATTTAGAGCAAGTTGTTTATGGGCAAAAAGATGCAATTAAGACACTTTCTGATTCAATAAAGTTGGCTCGAGCAGGTCTTTCTAACCCTCAAAAACCAATTGGTTGCTATATATTTTCTGGTCCAACGGGTGTTGGCAAAACTGAAATAAGCAAACAATTAGCTAATTTTTTAGGTATTAAGCTTTTGCGATTTGATATGTCGGAATATATGGAACGTCATGCTGTCTCACGTTTAATAGGAGCTCCTCCTGGTTATGTTGGTTTTGATCGTGGTGGTATTTTGGCTGATTCTGTCGAGCAAAATCCTTACAGCGTTGTTTTGCTTGATGAAATTGAAAAAGCACATCCAGATGTTGTGAGTATTTTATTGCAGGTAATGGATTATGCTATGTTGACTGATCAAAGTGGAAGAAAAATTAGTTTTAGAAATGTTATATTAATTATGACAACCAATGCGGGTGCTTTGGATGCCTCTAAGGCAAAAATTGGTTTCGGTGATTCACAAAATTATGATGCAGATAAAGAGGCTTTAAGAAGTTTCTTTTCGCCGGAGTTTTTAAACCGTCTTGATGCGATTGTACCTTTTTCTCCCTTATCTTCACAAACTATGCGTCATATAGTTCATAAGTTCATATTGCAGCTTGAATCTCAATTACATGATAAGGAAATTACTTTACAGATTTCAGAAGATGTTATTGATTGGCTTGTAAAACACGGTTATGACTTAAAGATGGGTGCAAGGCCATTGGAGCGTATAGTTAAAGAGTATATAAAGAAGCCTTTAGCTAGCGAAATTCTTTTTGGAAGACTTAAGGAAAGCGGTGGGATGGTAATAATTTCTTTAGACCTAGATAATAATGCTTCTTCACCTATTTGTTTTGAGATTGATAATTCTTCTTCAGTCGTTTATCCTGAAAAAGGAGAAGGTAAAGTTAAAAATGAGACTGATTATTTAACTACTATAGTATAATTTTATATGAAAATACTCTTATAACAATAAATATAACTATAATCTATGCTATTTTAATATATCTATTTTATAATTTGATTTATTTTTTCGGTCTTCATTTAATTATTTGACTATATGAAATGTAGTCAAAATATATTTTATATATTTTCCCCTATTGATTATTATTTTCTATTGCATAGACACCATACATAAATTTTTATTCTATGAAATATGAATAAATAATTTCATTGTTTTAGTCTTCAGAGATGATTATCCAATAAAAAAGGTTTTTCAATATGCATAGCGATTCTATCCATGATCAATTTTATCTAAATAATTTGCGAGATATGGATCGTAATCGTTATCTTTCTTGTTTGTTGTTACCTTCTGATATACGTATTCCATTGGCTATTTTATATGGATTTAATTCTGAATTGATTCGTATAAGAGAAGTTACAAGCAATCAATTAGCTGGAGAAATACGTCTGCAATGGTGGAAAGGTATTTTTGAATCTTTTGGTAATGGCTTTTTGTCTAAAAGCACATCTCCCTTCGTCGACAAATTATTATCAATTATTTGTCAATATAATTTACCATATCATAATTTTATTGATATGATTGAAGCTCGTTTTTTTGATATTTATAGTGAACCGATGTGTGACTGCGAACATTTAGAATCTTATGCTGTTAAAGTATCGTCTTATCTTATTAATCTTGCTATTATGATTTTGGATGGAAAACAGCATCGTTGTGATCATGAATTGATAAAACATGCTGGGATAGCACAGCTTATTGCTGAATTATTGATGATCTTATCGAAACATAATAGTCGAGGTCAGCTATATTTACCTCTTGATATACTTGGAGCCGCAGGTCTTGATCGTGAATCTTTTTTATTTGGGAAGGATAAGGAAAAAATATCTATTGCTATAAAGATTTTTGCAGAATTAGGGTTAGAACATCTATTGAAAGCAAGAAAGTTGTCTAAAAATATTGCGAAAAATATTTTTCCTGCATTTGTTCCGATGAGTATAACTGGTAATATTTTAGAAAATGCTTGTGATATTGGTATAAAAATATTTGATCATCCTTATAAGATTCATCAATGTATACTTCAATTATATATATTATCTGCATTTATTAAAAAGCGTTTTTAATTGTTGTAATATGATTGCTTGATACAGATATTTTTACATTTTCAATTATATAATTTCATTATTAATTAGTGTAATCTTTAGTAAACAAGGATAGTTATTATCATAACTTTCATTATTAATAAGTATGATATGCTGGCGCTATTTTGATAGATTATAAGGCATTATTAATTGGTTTATACATAAAAAATATTTTGACCCATTATGTTTTAATTGTTATTTGATTGCTTTTTAGTCAAAACATGATGATGTTTCATCTGCAAAATTTCAATAATATATTTCGTGAAAATGTATTAAAAATACCAAAATTAATTTGGTTCCTATATAACATACTATATACTATCGATTTTGTTTAAGTATTGCCTTAAGTATTACCAATAACCTATGCAAATATTTTTGCATCACTTCTATATCTGTTTCCCATTCATGTTGAATGATGTTTTTATATTAGTTTTATTAATCATGGAAGATAAAAATGCTATTATTATTATTGAGATTATATTGTTATTAAAACCCAAAATTTTTTACTATTTTGATTTTTTTATAGATGAGTTAATATTGTTTTTTCTAATATTATAAATGAAATAATAATATTAATAGTAGATATTATGGAAGTACTATGAAATATGACGTGCTTATAGTTGATGGCAAAAAAAATATTTGTAATTTGATTTCTAGTTCTCTTGAGGATAATGGATACAGTACTATTATTGCACAGAGTATGGACAATGCTATTGAAGAAATTAATAAATTTATGCCTAGGTTAGTATTTCTTGATATTGATTTGATAGTCTATCCGGAAAAAAATTTTTCTTTTTTCAATAAAATAAAGGATATTTATCCAGAGATTCTTTTTGTTGTAACTTCATATAGCGATCATCTGGAATTAGCAATTGCGGCTATAAAACATGGTGCTTTTGATTTTATAGAAAAGCCTTTCAATACAGATCAAGCATTGCTTATAGTGAATAGAGCAATAGGAAATTCTCGTTTTAAGGTGTTTAACGAAAACAAGGAAGAAATAGAAGAAGAATTGATAGGGGGGTCTGCTCCCATTGTTCATTTGCGTCAATCAATAGATCGGATTGCTTCAACTAATAGTCGTGTTATGATTTTTGGCTCATCTGGTTCTGGAAAAAAATTTATAGCTCGTTTTATCCATAATAAATCAGCTAGATCTCAGGGTGAATTTATTTTTTTTGATGCTCCCAATATTCCACCTGATTTTATGGAAATTGCTTTATTTGGGATGGATAATCCTGCAGGAGAGCCTCAAAGAATTGGATATTTAGAGATGGCTCGTCATGGAACTATTTATATTAATGAAATTGCAGATATTCCTTGCAGCGTACAAGATAGGATATTACGTGCACTTCTTCAACAAGAATTTAAGCGTGTCAATGGTGTTAAGTCAATTCCTTTAGATGTTAGGATCATTTCTTCTACTGCAGTTAATCCTAATAATTATATTGTCAAGGGATTGTTAAGAGAGGATCTTTATTATCGTTTGGCAGTTGTATTAATTAGAGTTCCAGGTCTTATAGAAAGAAAAGAAGATATACCTATCATTGCGGAGAATTTAATTTGTAGGATTTCCCATAAATCAGGATTGCATCCTCGTCATATTAGTGATGATGCTATGGCATTTTTACAGGCTTATGATTGGCCTGGAAATATTCTTGAATTGAAAAAGTATCTTGAGAATATTATTTTTTCTATGCGTGATAAAGATCCTAGATTAGAAGTTACCATTGATATGTTGCCATCTAATCTTGGTAAGTTTTTGCCTACAGCTACTGTGCAACATGGAGATCAAGTTATGAATCTATCATTGCGTGAAGCTAGAGAAGTTTTTGAAAAAAACTATATAACAGCACAAATTAACAGATTTGGTGGCAATATTTCTCGTACTGCAGAATTTATAGGGATGGAGCGTTCTGCATTGCACCGAAAAATAAAATCACTTGGGATATAAATCATATAATATCCGATAATTATATAAAGATTAATCCAACTTAGGTTGTCTATATAACACGTATTTTCTATATTATATATTCTCCTGATGATAATTATATAATATAAGTATCGCAACTTTTTAAAAACTATTATCTCTTCTGAGATATAATAATTTTTTATATCGTGTTAATGAAATATGTTCATAACAGATTATATTAGTATCGCAAGAAAATATTGTTTAACTCACGATACATAATGTATTTATCTATTTATCTATCTATCTATCTATCTATCTATCTATATTTAAGTAACTTCATAAATTTAAGTATTTTTAATATATAATTTATCTTTGTCTATGTTTTAATATAAATAAATAAAAATATTTCATTTCTGGAACACTGTATAATTATATATATAATTAAATTAATTACTTAATTATTTTTTTATTAGGAAATGTCTCCTTCTGATTTTGCTTTTTAATTTGTAAGTTCTGAATCGTTATTTTGTTTTATACTATTTGTATTGTCATCATTTTGATATTCATAATCTGAGTTTTCTTTTTCATTTATAAGTTCTGAATCGGTGTTTTTTATCGTATTAATTATATTTTCAACCTTATTACATATTGTTTCTTTTGCGTTTATTGCGTCAGAACATGTGTCTATAAGCTTATTAGTTGTATCTACCAAAGAAGTAATAAGGTTTTTTTCTTTCGGTGTATTGCTTTTTTCCTTTATATCATTTAATAATTTTTCTGTAGCTATAGATTCTTTTATAGATAATGTTTGATTAGATCTTTTATTTTCAGGAGATGATACGTTATCGCATGATGCTAAAGCTGCGCTTATTACAGTTAATAAAGCTTTGTATAGGTTGTTTTCTACTTTCATTTTTTATGTATCCTAAGTTTGTGGTTTGTGTTTGTTGTTTTATAAGAATGCATATTTAGGGCATTTTTATGTTTTGATTTGTGATTAGTATTTATGAGTTTATTGTCTCTATTGTGTATGAACTTGGTATGTATGGATCGTTAGGATTAAGAGCATTATATGTAGATATAGCCTTGTTCAATAATGCAATTTTTGACAAACAAAGTGTTGTATTTATAAAATTCATTTTTTTAGTACATACCTCACGTGCATTAGCGTGAAGTTTTCTAATAATTATTTTTGTGATTGAGATATTTTCTATATTATCATTTGTAATAGGTGTCTGAGATGTGACTGCATCACAAGCGGTTACAGATATGCTGCAGGTGATTAGTGCTATTAATAAATAGTTTTTTTTTCTTAATAAAGTCATTTTAAGTATTTATTCCTTAAATTTTATTTTATCGCTTACTACTATAACGAATAATTGTTGATTAATTTTTTGTTTGCTAATATAGTCTTAAGACTATATTTATATATTTTGAAACATCGCTATTAATAATATTTATTTATATTATACTTATTTTTTGATGTATTTTATAAATTATTGATTATCAGTATAAAAATGACATTTTAGAAATATATTATTATATATTTCAATTTTAGTAGTTCTTTGATATAAGGTAGTTTGGTGCAATTACAATATTATAATGTCTCTATTATTTTCTGTATTTTGCATAATTTTTATATCTCTATACACAATTACAGTTGAAATATAATTTCTTTTTATCACAGTGGGATTATTATTTTTACTATCATTCATATAATTCAAGCAGTTAAAGCAAACATTTCCTATATCTTTCATTATATTGGATAAAATCAGCTTTATTATAATTTTCCATTTTGATATCTAATTAACATTAGCTGATATTGTAATTTGCATATTACTCTAAAAATGTATTGCATTTGTCAAGAGAGTCTCTGCTTTTGGGCTAATACTCTCTTGACATTTTACATTTTAGGGATATTACGTCCGTTGTATTTTTTTACCTTTATATCTGCACTATCATTATGCTGCCATTTGATCTTTTGTGACCTCTTCTAATTTTGGAGTACATCCATTTTTATTATATTCACGTATTTTGTCATTAACTTTATTTACTTCATTTGTGCATTCAACCGTATCTTTTTTGTCTTTGCATGCTTTTTTAGCTTCTTGTTTTAAATTATCAACCTCACTGCCTAGTGTAGTGCAATTGACTTGTGGTGTTACTGTTTTTGTATCTTCTGTTGGTTTGCAGGCAGTTAAAGCTACACTGCTGATTGTTAAAAAGATTAATAAAGATGTTTTGTAGTTTAACAATTTCATTATAATATTCCTTATACTAAAATTTATCATTTTGACAATTGATTTTAGAGTTCAACAATTCACTATGTATTGAAAAACTTGTATTTTTGCAAAATCTTCATTTTCATAGTTTGTTGTTCGTTTATCTATAATCAATATTTTGATTATATAAATTAATAATTTTTATATATCCAATATACGCATAAGTAATTAAGGATAATTCATAATTTATTACTATTAATATATTAAATTTATACTTTAATTTTAAAATAATTGTTTTAATATGTATTATATATGTATAAACACAAATTATATTACTTAATATAAGCAATTATTTATTTTTTATAAATATTATATATTTAATAATTTTTATTATTCTTAATATTCCTTGTATATTATTATATGTTCTTTATTAACTTAATTATTTGGAATAATACAATATATTATTTAATAAACATAAAAGTATAATTGTTATATTATATTATATTTTAATAATAATATTTTTAAAATATAACGCATATAATATAGTATTTATATACTAAATAGAAATCGATAAATTGATTATAAAAAATCTCCCTTAACAGCTATCTATTGATTACTTATTTTGTATTTTTAGTATTCAAAATATAATTGTTTGTTTATTTATGTGGCTGGGGATAGTTTTACAAATATTTATATTAATGATATATATTTGATGATAAATTTTTTTTTACAATTTTATATTTATAACCTAAATAACTCTCTCAAAAATAATAAATTGTTTTTTTCGGTAAATTACAATATTATTACTTTATGAAACGAAATAATTTTTTACCTATAGCTGTTAATCGTCGAGGTATTATGTTGATAATTTCATCTCCTTCTGGGGTTGGAAAATCAACTATAACGAATCGGATTATTCAGTCAGATGATAATTTTGATATGTCAGTAAGTGTTACAACTCGGGATCGTCGACCTAATGAAGTTGATGGCAAAGATTATCATTTTTTAGATTTTAATAAGTTTGAAGAATTGATGCAAAAAGATGCTTTTATAGAATGGGCAGAAGTCCATGGTAATTTTTATGGTACTTTTCGTTCTCCCATAAATAAAGTTATCTCTCAGGGAAGAGATATGATTTTTGATATTGATTGGCAAGGAGCCTTGAATATTCAAAAACAGATGAAGTCTGATATAGTATCTTGTTTTATTTTACCACCAACAATGCGTGAGCTTCGTTCTCGATTGAATGTTCGTACAGAAAAAAACGGTGAAGATAAAGAAAAAGTTAAACTGAGATTACTTAATGCTTATTCAGAAATAAAACAATGGAAAGATTACGACTATGTAATCGTAAACGATGATTTAGATGATACTGTAAAAATATTGAAATCCATAGTTGAGGTTGAAAGAATTCGTCGTTATCGTCTTCATAACGGTATAGATGATTTCATAGAAAAATTATCAGAAGAAAATTCTAACATATATCATACTTAGGTAATATCCATATTATTCCATATTACTAAGAGTAATAATTATCTCCTTCGGGGAATACGATGGTTTTTTTGTCATTGATAAAGACTCGATATTGTATGTGTGCTTTCACGGCATATGCGAGTACTTTTGTCTCTAGATCTCTTCCCATTACGACATAATCAGCAATGTTTTGTGCATGTGTAACTCTAATTGTATCTTGTTCAATGATTGGTCCTTCATCTAGTATGGAAGTAACATAATGAGCTGTTGCTCCTATCATTTTTACTCCAGCTTCATGAGCTTGTTTATATGGATTAGCTCCTTTAAAAGATGGTAAGAATGAGTGATGTATATTGATTATACGTCCTGACATTTTTTCACATATTTCATTTGATAAAATTTGCATGTAGCGTGCTAGTATTAATAATTCTACGTTGTTTTTTTCAATTATAGTAATCAATTTATCATTTGATTCTCTTTTGCTGTTTTTATTTACAGGAATGTAATAGAATGGGAGATCGTAATCCATAACTAATTTTTGATGTTGTGGATGATTAGATATCACGCCTACGATATCTACAGAAAGAGCGCCGTTATGCCATCTATACAATAAATCACGTAAACAATGATCAAACCTTGAGACTAGAATTATTGTTTTTACTAATTCTCTTGGATTATTTATAGCAAATTCTAATGAAATTTGATTTGCAATTATTTTTAAATCTTCAATTATATTTTTTAAAGCTATATTTTCCCCTAATATAAAATTTACTCTCATAAATTTTTTTTTGTTATTTAAATCATAATATTGAGATATTTCTAATATTTCACATCTTTTTTCAGATAGATATCCAGAAATCACTGCAATAATTTCTGTATGATAAAAACAAGTAGCTGTTAGAATATAGTTAGACATTTTATCAATTCAAACTCTATAATTAAGATTACATGCTAAAATAACGATTGTTTTTAATTAATATAATATATAATCACATATTTTATATTATACTATCTAAAGATAGATTTTTATCATAGGGAATTCTCTTATAAAATATTTAATGATATTTATTGACAATTATAAAAAATATCTTGAGATATATGTTATATAGAGAAATATTTTTTCGATTACTAACAGATATTGATAATAGAAGATAAGCTTATATTTCTGCCTTAATTCGTGCAAAGCAATTAAATAAGTTATATTAAGTGTATATTCTTACAAGTTACTATAAAAATAATACGATAAAACACTAAAGTGGATTTATAAATTTTATTTAAATTAACTCATTTATTTGTCTTTATTATAGAGCATAATACACGATTTGTTAGTAATTTTCTATAATATAAAGTAGAAGACGATTCTTTTTAACAGATTCCTATTTTTAGATTAATTTTTGTTTTTTATTTATTATATGACAAAGCGCATCAAATGCGTAATAAAATTATTTATATTTTGTTGTAAATAATAGGGTATCAGTTAAATTATATTTATAGTTTTTCAATCCTATTATATATGATTGCAAGACGTTTTATGCTATTATCCGCTATGTTAGGATTATTGATTAGTACCACTCTGCGAGGGTTTGTATGACGCATTCTTCTTTTATATCTACCATTATATGGGGGTTCGTCCTATCCTTTATATTCGGAGCTATTGCTAATCGATGTCGTTTGCCTACATTAGTAGGATATTTAGTTGCTGGTATTCTTGTAGGTCCTCGTACTCCAGGATTCATTGCTAGTGAATCTTTGGTTCCTGCCCTTGCAGAAATAGGAATTATTTTGCTTATGTTTGGGGTCGGATTGCATTTTTCTGTGAAAGATCTCCTTTCTGTGCGTGGTGTAGCTCTACCTGGGGCAATTATTCAAATTGCTTTAGGTACATTATTTGGCGTTTTAATGGGGCAAGTAATGGGATGGTCTATCGTAGGAAGTATTGTCTTTGGTTTGGCTCTTTCGGTTGCTTCTACTGTTGTACTTTTAACAGCTTTACAAGAGAATCGTATACTTGAAACAGATCGAGGAAAGATTGCTGTTGGTTGGTTAATAGTTGAGGATCTTATAATAGTTCTTGCTCTTGTTTTCATACCAGCTATGGCTAGCATTGGTTCAGATAAGTACTCTTCATCAGATCCTTTAGTTTTTATCGTTAATCAATTTTTGGGATATGATATTGGTATTCTAGGATTGATTGTTATTACATTACTAAAGGTTTTAGCTTTTGTTGGAGCTATGTTGGTCATTGGTCGTAGAGTAATTCCTTGGATATTGCATACTATATTTTTTACTGGATCCCGAGAACTATTCCGTCTTGGTGTATTAGCTATAGCCTTAGGTTTTGCTTATGGATCAGCAAAACTTTTCGGGGTATCTTTATCATTGGGTGCTTTTTTTGCTGGAATGATTTTAGCAGAAAGTGAGCTTAGTCATAATGCAGCTCAGGAGAGCCTTCCTCTACGTGATGCTTTTTCTGTTCTATTCTTTATTTCAGTTGGAATGATGTTTAATCCGGACATCCTCCTTAGCAATCCTATGCTTTTGTTAATGACAGTAATAATTGTTGTTTTGGGTAAATCTTTGATAGCATTTATTATATGCATTGCTTTTGGTAGATCTGTTTCAACTGCTCTTACAATTTCAGCAAGTTTAGCACAAATTGGAGAATTTTCTTTTATCTTAGCTGGTCTTGGGGTGGAGTTTAAAATGTTACCAGATCTAGCTAGAGATCTAATTCTTGGTGCTGCTATTATATCTATTATTTTAAATCCGCTTGTATTTATTTTATTTGAATATATACAACCTATGATTGTTTTTTGTTTTGCAAAATATGCGGGAAATTTATATAGACATGGGGTTGAAACTGTATCATCTTCGCGTGTTGAAGCGGATTTAGAACCAGATATGATTGCAGAATCTAAAGTGGATCAAGAAGATGTTGTTGTTCAGAATACAGAGTTAGTAGATCATGCTATTTTAGTAGGTTATGGTCGTATTGGGAAAATAATAGGTCAAAATTTAAAAGCTGCAGGAATTTCAATTCTGGTAATAGAAGACTCTGAGAAAGAGATTAATGAATTGCGTGGATTGGGAATTGAGGTAATTTACGGTAATGCCACTATTAAAAAAGTTCTATTAATGGCAAATATTGTAGAGGCTCGCTCTCTTGTTATTTCTATTCCAAATGCTTTTGAAACAGCATATATAACTCAAGAAGCAAGGTCTGCTAATCCTTCTATATTAATTATATCCCTTGCTGATTCTGAGGCTGAAGTAGAACATCTAACTCGTTATGGAGCGGACACCGTTGTTATAGGTTCTCGTGAAATTGCATTTGGTATGTTAGATAGATTGAATCAAGTGCATCATGAAAGTATTACATATGATTAGTTTAGTAATTGCGATATAATTGAGTCTAGTTTTAATTATAAGTTATAATATTAAAAAACATATATTTTGAATATATTATTATATTAATATAAAACATTCCTTGTTATATATTGTGTTTTTCAATTTTATGTTGTGTTATTTAATTAATTTTTAGATGATCAGTTTATCTCTACTTAATTTTTTTTGATACGATTGATTATAATGCAATTTATTGTTTTAGTATTTTTAAAATGAGAGTGTAGATGCGAAATAATTCTTGGCTTGTTGGATTATATTCAGTTGTTTGTTTTGTGGGATTATTAATTTCCTTACCTAATTTTATTTCACAAGATATAATTGATAAATTGCCTAGTTTTATGCCTAAAAATCATATGGTGATGGGTCTAGATTTGAAGGGAGGATCTCATTTAGTTCTCGAAATAGATGAAGAAGATTTTTCCCGTCGATATCTAAAGACGTATTTAGGAGAATTGCGATCTTTTTTAGAAAAAGAAGGCATAAAATTTACTTCGATTCATCAGAGTAAAAATAAAATTATAGTTTCTCTTTTAGATTATGCTTCAAAAATTGCTATTAGTGGGAAAATAAGAGATTTTTTAAATAGAATTTCTTCTCATTCATCTACTGAATTAACAGATATTAAAGGCACAGATAATTTCTTGATTACAGGAAATGGGGATAATGAGATATTAATTGGATTAAGCCAAGGTAGTATTTCAAAAGCAATATCTTTTAATATCGAGCAAAGTATGGAGATTATCCGTCAGCGTATCGATCAAATTGGTATAACTGAACCTATTATACAGCGTTTGGGCTCAAATCGTATACTTGTTCAGCTTCCAGGTGAAGAAAATCCATTGCGTTTGCGTCAGCTTTTGGGAACTACTGCAAAAATGAGTTTTCATAAAGTTTTAAAGAGCGCTCATCGTATAGATCCTTATCAGAAGGTTGGCACTAGTGTTTTAAGTGACGATAAAGGGAATGAGTATTTAATTGACAATAAACTTGAGATACCAGGTATTCACTTGAAAAGTGCTTCTGCGATTTTTGATAATCAAACAGGTAAACCTGTTGTTAAAATTAGTTTTGATGATGTTGGTACTCGTCTTTTTTTTGAGGTAACACGTAATAATATTGGTAATCTTTTGGCAGTTGTTCTAGATAATAAAATATTAACTGCTCCATTGGTTGATCAGGCTATTCCTAACGGTATAGCTCAAATATATGGCGATTTTACGATAGAAACAGCTGGATTGCTAGCTGCTATGTTGCGTTCTGGTTCTTTGCCTGTAAAATTAAATGTTGTAGAAGAGCGAAGTGTTGGTGCAGATCTTGGATCTGATTCTATCCATAAAGGTATATATTCTAGCTTTATAGGCTTCTTTCTTATTGCCATATTTATGTTTATGCTATACGGAAAGTGGGGATTACTTGCTAATTTTGCTCTTGTCTTAAATATTATTCTTACTATTGCGATATTAACATTCCTTGGTGCTACACTTACTTTACCTGGTATTGCTGGGATGGTTTTAGGAATAGGATTAGCTGTTGATTCTAATGTATTGATTAATGAACGAATACGATCAGAAAGTAGAAGAGATCGTAGTGCTTTTTATAATTTAGACATGGGTTTTACTCGTGCTTATTCTACAATTATAGATTCTAATATGACGGCATTTATAGCGACTATTGTTTTATTTTTTTATGGATCTGGTCCAGTTAGTGGTTTTGCTATTACAATGGGTTTATCAATTTTAATCTCTATGTTTACTTCAATATCTATTGTTAGAGCTATAATGATTTTTATTGTTCGATATAAAAAAATTAAATTTATAGATATCAAGTCATTATTAGGTTTTTCTCTTATTCCCGATAATACTACTATTAAATTTATGAATGCTCGTTTTCTAGGAATTGGAACTTCTATCATACTTTCAATTACATCTATCGTTTTATTGTTTATGAATGGACTAAATTATGGCATAGATTTTGATGGTGGGATCCAGATTGGTGTTTATGCAAATAAGCGTGTAGATTTATCAAGTGTTCGTTCTAATTTAGAAACTTTACAAGTAGGAGATATTTCTTTTCAAAATTTTGATGGTGATAATAATTTTCTTATTCGCTTAAAAGATCAGTCAGGAGGAGGAGGATCTCATTCTCAAGAAAATGTTTTAGAATTAGTTAAACAAAAAATAAAAGAAGTTATTCCTTTCGCTAATATAAGTCATGCAGAAATGGTTGGTCCTAAAATTTCATATGAATTAATAAAAAAAGGAATATTAGCAGTTATAGTTGCTTCGATTGCAATGCTAATATATATATGGGTTCGTTTTGAATGGTATTTCGCTATAGGTGCAATAGTAACATTGGTATTAGATATCACAAAAAATTTAGGTTTATTTTCGTTGATTGGAATTGAATTCAATTTAACTGCTGTTGTTGCGATTTTAACGCTTATTGGTTATTCGGTAAACGATAAAATAGTAGTATATGATGCTATGCGTAAAAACATGCTTCTATATCCTAAGGTCTCTTTGCGCAAGTTAATAGACTTATCTATCAATGAGACTTTATCTCGGAGTATTTACACTTCCATGACAGCTTTTATTTCAGTATTGCCGATGTCTATTTTTGGTGGCAGTATTTTATCAAGTTTTGCATTACCCATGGTATTTGGTATCTTTATAGCCACATCTTCTTCCATATTTATCGCTGCGCCAATACTATTATTCCTCGGAGATTTGCGTTTTCATAGTAGTATGTAGTTAATCATACATTTAATAATAAATACTTTTTTATATCACTTAAGTTATCAATCAATAATATTAATCTAATATATTGTTGTTATTTCGCTTTATTATTATTAAAAAGGACTATGTAGTATATTTTATATACTACATGGTGCTGCAGAAGAGAATCGGACTCTCGACCTCTCCCTTACCAAGGGAGTGCTCTACCACTGAGCTACTGCAGCTATGTACAGATATTTACATACAGTAGTTACAAAATTATTTCTATAGTTTACTGTTATATAAATGGAAAAATTATTTATACATATAAAATTATCCAATGATTTTTATATGAAATATTTTTATTTTGCTTGAAGGGAATTTTAAGTGAGGTGTAATAGTGAGAGGCAATAATGGCAATAATGAAAAAACTACTTGTTATAAGATAGGATCCGTGGAATCGCGCGAAAATAGAAAAATGCGATTATCAAATATGTTGCGAAAAAATCTTCATCGCCGTAAATCTCAAGAAAGATCACGTTTAAAAGATTAGTATATCTGGATTATATGATGATTATATATGATGATAAGGTTTTTTTATATGCTATAAAACATTTTTTATATTATATGATATTTTTTTCGTTTATTGATTAATATAATCAGTCCCTCAATTTTTTAGTGGAAAGGTTTGGATTTGCTAATCCTTAGATAATATGGATCGTATAAATGTTATAGGAGGTAATCAATTAAACGGGATTATCCCCATTTCTGGAGCAAAAAACGCTTCTTTGCCATTAATGATAGCATCTTTATTAACTAGTGAAGCGTTAATATTAGATAATTTGCCTGATTTGGCAGATGTAAAAATACTTAGGCTTATTTTAGAATCTCACGGGGTTGAGATATCTAACCATAAGTCAGATGATGATTATAATAATTATACTTCCAGTATGTTATTTAGTTGTCGCAATATTACTAATATTACTTCATCATATGATCTTGTTTCTAAAATAAGAGCAGGATTTTGGTTGATTGGTCCATTATTAGCTAGAAAAGGTCACGCTCGTATATCTTTTCCAGGTGGATGTCCAATTGGACTAAGGCCTGTAAATTTATTCATTGATTCGCTAAAATCTCTTGGTGCTATTATAAATATTGATGGTGATTACGTGGATGCTCGTGTTCCTAGCAATGGATTAGTTGGAACATATTATACCTTTCCTAGAGTATCTGTTGGCGCAACACAAGTTATGATGATGGCAGCTAGTTTAGCTAATGGTGATACTTATATTAATAACGCGGCATGTGAACCAGAGGTAATAGATCTTGCCAATTGTCTTAATGCTATGGGAGCTAAAATTTTTGGTATCGGCTCTCCTACCATTAAAATAGAGGGTGTTACAAGTTTATCAGGAGCTCGTCATAAAATTATTCCTGATAGAATAGAAGCTGGAACTTATGCTCTTGCTGTAGCAATGGTAGGAGGAGATGTAGTATTGCAAATGACAGATATTTCCCTTTTGGATACAGTTTTTAAAGTGATGCGTTGTTCTGGGGTTAAGATAGATCCTGTTGATGAAGGTGTTCGTATACGCTGGAATGGTGATAGGCTTTTTCCAGTCGATATTGCCACATCTCCTTTCCCTGGTTTTCCAACTGATCTACAGGCGCAATTTATGGCTACTATGTGTTGTTCTAATGGGATTTCTCATATTACTGAAACTATTTTTGAGAATCGATTTATGCATGTTCAAGAATTATCTCGTCTTGGTGCCAGAATATTTATTACTGGTAGAACTGCAAGAGTTGAAGGAGTTAGTCAACTGAGGGGCGCTCCTGTTATTGCAACGGACTTGCGAGCTTCTGTTTCATTAGTCATAGCTGCATTAGCTGCTAAAGGTAAAACGGAAATTTCTCGCGTTTACCATCTTGATCGCGGATTTGAAG
This sequence comes from Candidatus Liberibacter americanus str. Sao Paulo, assembly GCF_000496595.1. Classification (NCBI taxonomy): domain Bacteria; kingdom Pseudomonadati; phylum Pseudomonadota; class Alphaproteobacteria; order Hyphomicrobiales; family Rhizobiaceae; genus Liberibacter; species Candidatus Liberibacter americanus. The sequence goes on along the minus strand of NC_022793.1, from coordinate 1,095,356 downwards.
ATTTGGAACATAAATTGAGCAGATGCGGTGCGTTGATAGAACGTATATGCATTTAATTATTTGAAAAGTAATTTTCAGTATTAACTTATATTAATATGTTTAAATCATGTAAACGTATAAATTATGAATTTATATTTCATCGTTAAAAAATCATATGAATTTTAAAATTACCAATAATTTACTTTTTATTTTTCCCAATAATCTTATTAAATAACATTATTTACGATATTTGAGATATCTATTTATCAATATTCTTATCATATAGAATCTTTTTAACTGTGGACACTAATTCATGCTCAGATACCATTATTTGTGCTAATTGAGATTCGCGCCAATGTTTATTATTTTTAATTTCTTGTGACAATTCTTTCCCTTTAATTAAATCTTTTATTTGAACCATTCCCTGAGATAATTCTCTCTTGCCTTGAATAATAGCAAGAGGACAATTGCGTCTATCTGCGTATTTTAATTGATTCCCAAAATTTTTAACAGATCCTTGAAACATTTCTGCGCGTATACCTCCTTTACGCAATAATTGAGTATATTCTTGATATTTATTAATGCTTTCAATATCATTATCCATTACAGTTATCAGTACGGGTCCTAGTTCTATTTTTTTTTCTAAGTTTTCTAGGCTTTCTAATGCAACTATAAGACGCGATAGTCCTATGGAAAAACCAGTTGCTGGTACTTTTCCATCTTTAAATCGTGATATAAGCCCATCATAACGACCGCCACCTCCAACAGCTCCAAAAACTACAGGTTGTTTTTTCTTATTCATGACTGAAAATTGTAAATTAGCTTCGTATACACATCCTGTATAGTATTCAAGTCCTCTGACAACATTTGGTGATATTTTAATACGATCTGTATTATATCCCGCTTTCGAAGTTAGTTCAGTAATACTTATTAGTTCATCTAGTCCTTCTTCTCCATAATTTGTTCCTTTTATCAATTCGTATAAATCTTTGATAGATTTTTCGCAATCGATTGAGATAAAAGACATAATAACATTAATTTGTTCTGGCGCGAGATTAGCTCCTATAGTGAAGTCGCCAGAATCATCCTTACGTCCTTTTCCAAGTAAAGATTCTACCCCTTGTGTTCCTAACTTGTCTAACTTATCGATTGCACGTAGTACAGTTAGTCTCTCTTTAATTTTATTATTTTTATCAAGTCCAATTTTTTCTAATATTCCATCAAGTATTTTTCGATTATTTATATTAATTTGATAATATTTACGTTTTATTCCTACAGCTTCTAGTGTATCAGCCATCATCATGCACATTTCTGCATCAGATGTTTTTCCTGCTGATCCGATATTATCTATGTCACATTGTATGAATTGCCTAAATCTTCCTGGTCCTGGTTTCTCATTGCGAAAAACTGGACCAATTCTATATGTACGGTACGGAAATATTATTTTTTCAAAATTTTCTGCAACATGACGCGCTAAAGGTGCTGTTAGGTCATAACGTAGGCTCATCCATTGATCATCATCATCTTGAATAGAAAAAACACCCTCATTAGGCCTATCTTCATCTGGAAGAAATTTGCCTAGAGCTTCAGAATATTCAAATAAGGGTGTCTCTATAGGATCGAATCCATAGCGTTCATATATACTTATAATATTATTTATAATTTCTGTTCGAATACGTATTTCACGTGTTGTATAGTCAACAAATCCACGAGGTAATTCTGCTTTAATTTTGACTTCTTTCTCCATACTCTCTCACATATAAGTTTATTTAATAGCTTGGCTATATAATAGCAATTCAATATTGCCTTATTGTAATCCATATTATAAGAGAAGTTCTACAAATATTACATAAAAATTAGTTTTTATATAATATTTTTTAAAATATATTATTAATTATATATAAATGCAGTCATTATATCCTTGATTTTTTACATTTTTGTGGATTGTAATTTACGATTCCAATTTTCCTCTTAATGCTTTATATAATTGTAAAAATAATATTGACAAAAATGTATTTCCTATAATCATCATCCATACTTTAATGACTAATTCAGAAATAGTATAATACTCTAAAAATTTGTATGTTATATATGTGTCCAACACTATGTTAATCATATTATGACCAACGTATATCAGCACTAGACATAAAGCTATTAATGTTAATGGCTCTTTTATTTTTGCATCGTATTCTGTAAAATATCGTGCTACGCTATTATGTCCTTGAATTCTAGATGACATATAACAGCTTAATATATAACAAGTAGTAAGCAAAAATCCAAATTCAAAATATATATTCTTATTATTATAAGGTAATGGTATAATCATAAAAGGTATAAACCAAATAATAAAATTTATTATATAAAAAGCAATTTTATCTTTAGTTAATGCATTCAAGACATATCCTTGAAATCGTTCTGGAACACAATAAAAACAACAAAGTACAGATAAAATAATAAAAAAAACCATCGTCTTTTGATCCAAATATTTTGTTAGTATATCTAATAAATAAAATAAGCAAAATCAATTTTATTTTTAGATTTTGCGTCTTATCTTCTAATAATCTTAGTTTCATCTTTCTCTGCATATCTTTAAGATACTTTTATAACTTAAACTGCAGCATATCTAACTTATCTTATATATTTAATTCTAGTATTTGCAACTTATTTCACATGTTATTTTATAGCTTTCGCGGTTGCTGCTTTAGCTTTAACTTATATTGATTAAGCTGTGCATCAGATTATGAATATAATATAATTATTAGGTAAATAACATGATAATAATGCTTTATTGGCATAACTAATTGATATTTTTTACTGTAAATATATCTAATATAATTTTATTATATTCACCTCCTAAATTATATTAATTATTGAATATGTCATAAAAACATTTAAACATTTTATTATAATGAGTTTTTGCATAACAATCCGAAGGCTTTTTAATTTTTTTTCTATCATAAAATAGTAAGGCATTCATCGAAGATTTTTTTACTAAAGCAAAGGTATCTTTGCTTTAGTGTATTATTTGAAGAAGTTATAATATAACTATCTGGCAGTTCAACTATAACTATTGTTATTACTTTTTGAGTTTTAATATTCAATCTGTTATAGTTTACGGCATGCATCAAGTCTTTATATAAAGTAAACTCACAAGCCAAACTTTGTTGCGTCCCTTAATCCCAAAATTTTTGTAATTTTTCTATTTTTTCAAGTTTTAAATTTATCTGTTTTTTATTTCATGGCAGGTATTTTTTTTAATATATTTTTTTTACATGCTCTTTTGAATAACGAAAGCATAGATTTTTATATTTAAAATTTCCTGATTTTTTGCATAACTTGATAAAAATAATATAATAGTAAAGCACATACTCAATTCATTATTTTTAAAGACATGTGAGTTACATAATGAGAGATCAATAACAGCATGTTATACAGATAGCATTGAGCATCTTGATACATCAAGCATAAGTTATTAAGTCTAATGTTGTTATTTTCTATTTTATATATCAACTAAAAAATGGTTTAAGTCATGATAATATCTTTTTTAGCATGATGTATATTTAGGTTTTTACTTCTTTTTATCTTCTCTATTTTTAATATAATATTAGATTTTATTATCAGAATATATGACGCACAAGCATTATATATAATATGATAAGATAAAGTTATAATTGGCATAAATAATAGGCAAAAACAAATTTATTTTAAAGGTATGGGATTGCTATAAAAAGAAAACCACGTTGAATATAAACCATAGTATTAGGGGTTATAGCTATATAATCTATTTATTTTGGGGAGATATCGATAATTATTTAATATTTAATCATTTATTTATCTCGTATATACGCAATTGATAATTTTTTTGATTTTATCAATTATATGATTTATATTGATGAACTTCCTAATTATTTATTTTACTTCTTTTTATATTGCTTTATTATAAAAAATAATTTTAATCGCTACTGCTTTTTATTTTAAGAGATTGGATCGCAATATATGATCAGTTTTGATATATCTTATTTTTATTTTTTTTGCTAAATCTTAAAAAATATATTTTTGAAGTATTCTTGACGATAGATATTTGTAAATGTTTATCATATTGTTCAAAACTAGATGAGAATTTGTTTTATATAATATTTTGATTTTGTAATATCATTACAGCCATGAACACATGCTGAATCTAGTAAATATTTTTTGATTTTGTATTATTAAAATAAACTTTTATTGATAAAATACGTTAATTTTTCAAAGATAATATAGGATTTTTACTGCATATAATAAATTTATATATAATTTTGCTTATAGTTATAATGATAATCATTTAATTTAAGAATGTGATAGTGTACTATTATATAACATATTTAAATGAAGAGGTGTTTTTTCTTTATATCTATCAATTGTCAATTTTGTTTTAATGAATACAATACTTATATGCTTTATATATGATATTAGTGTTCTATGAGATTCTTTATTATATTTGGCGTTTTTTTTGTTATTTTGGAATACGAAAACTATATTTAGGGGTATTTTATGTTTCAAGGTTCTATTCCTGCTCTTATTACGCCGTTTACAAAAGATGATTTAATTGATGAAATTTCTTTTTGTGAGCATATTGAATGGCAAATATCTGAGGGTTCTACTGGACTTGTTCCTGCTGGTACTACTGGTGAAGCTTCGACTTTATCGCATGAAGAACATTGTAAGGTTGTTGAGTTATGCGTAAAGGCTTCTGCTGGTCGTGTTCCTGTTATGGCTGGAGCTGGTTCTAACAATACTAAGGAAGCTATTGAGTTAGCTCGACATTGTAAAAATATCGGTGCTGACGCATTATTAGTTGTTATTCCTTATTATAATAAGCCGAATAAAAAAGGCTTATTAGAGCATTTTGGTTTGATTGCAACGTCGGTTGATTTGCCGATTTATATTTACAACAATCCAAGTCGTACAGTTATTGAGATGAGTACTGATACGATGTCGGAGTTAGCAAAGAGGCATTCTAACATAGTTGGAGTGAAGGATGCTACAGGAAGGATTGAGTTGGTTTCTGGACAGCGTATTGCCTGTGGACATGATTTTGTTCAGCTTTCAGGAGAAGATTCTTCTGCTTTAGGTTTTAATGCTCATGGAGGTATTGGCTGTATTTCTGTAACAGCAAATGTAGCCCCCAAGCTTTGTGCTGAATTTCAAGATGCAACACGTAGAGGTGATTATAGCTTGGCACTTGAATATCAAGATAGGCTTATGCCTCTCCATCAGGCTTTATTCATGGAGACTTCTATATGTGGAGTTAAATATGCTTTATCTCGTTTGGGCAGAAACATTCCTATTTTTGTTAGATCACCTATGGTTTCTTCTCTTGAAAAGAGTACCATTATGGCTATTGATCAGGCGCTTGAATATGCGGATCTTAAAACGGGATAATTTCGGTATATCTTAGGTTTTGCAATACTTTTTATATTCTAGTTATATTCTAGTGTTTTGATACATCTTATCTGTCTATAGGGAAATACATGAATTCTAAATCTAGAAATAAATTATCTAGAAAGATTATATCCGAAAATCGGAAAGCTCGATATAATTATCATATTGTTCGTTCATATGAATCAGGTGTTGTATTGACTGGCACTGAAGTTAAGTCGTTGCGAGTAGGAAAGGTAAATATTTCTGAGTCTTATGCCGTTTGTGAAAATAATGAGATTTGGTGGTTAAACGCGCATATTCCGGAATATACTCAGGCTAATAGATTTAATCATGTTCCACTAAGACGTCGTAAGCTTTTGCTATGTAGAAAAGAGATAAATCGTTTGTATGCAGCTGTTCGTCTAGATGGCATGACACTTGTCCCAATGAAAATTTATTTTAATGAGAAGGGGATTGCAAAAATTGATCTTGCTATTGCTAAAGGTAAGAAAAATTATGATAAGCGTGAGACAGAAAAAAAACGTGATTGGGACCGCCAAAAAAGCCGTTTACTTCGGGAGCATTAATTATCATTGGCAGGGATAATGATAATTAGGAAGGACAATATTTTGTTTCCTATTCATTAGTATAATCTATTATTTTGTTTTTTCTGATTAATAAATTCAATATTTTTTAATTATATTGCTTATATAAATTTATCTTATGAAATAAAATATTATCTTTATATCTATATTCATTTAACATTTGAAAACCATAATAGTTCAATACATTGAAATGCATCCATTCTTTATTAAATCCAAATATAGACTTTAACAATGATAATTTTTTATAACATTGTATCAAAATTTTGAATTTAAATATTGCCTGAATACAGTTCCTGGTGAGCGCGCTGGGGATCGAACCCAGGACCCACTGATTAAAAGTCAGTTGCTCTACCATCTGAGCTACGCGCTCTCAGATTTTTCCATTGCGGAAAGTGATCTTCGAAACATTGAACATATGCAGACATTATCTTCAGGTCAACTCAAAAAATGATTTATAATTGCATTTTATTTGTTATCCATATTATTTTATTTAAATACATATATTCAATCAATATAAATTAATTAACCAATCAAAGATATACTATTTTATTAGTATTAATATAGATTCATGTTATTTATATTAATAAATTAAAAATTTGCATCAAAGATTAAATTCTTAATTCATCAGATTTTCGCTTTATAATTTTAAGTTTTGATTAATTATCGTAATATTTGATTATTATTTATGTAATGAACAGCTATAAAACTATGATATTTGCAATTAGTTTCATGATATTTGAAAGGTACAATGTTTTATTATAAAGTCGACAATCAAAGTATCAGAGCATATAATTGATATATAAGCTATTTTTTATAATATTCTATTAGGGGCGTAACCTTTGGTAAATATGATTTAAATATCCAATTATATATTTCTTTGATTGCTTTATTGTTTGTTTTATTCTTTAATTTATCAATTTGATCATGTGGTAGAATCATAAGAGATACATCGCAAAATTCTTCTTTATATAGTCTTGATGATAGATTCTGTATTTGAGAATAATCTTCAATTCCCTTTGTGATATTTCCTCCACCGATTAGGAAAAAAGAAGTAGATCTTGGTATTGAATTGAAATATCCCGCAGAGTTTATATTATTTGCTAATGAGATTAATTCTGTCCATATTGATATAGGTAAATTATAAGCCTCACTTTTTAGTTTTGTTTTTTCTATGTTTGGGTCTAAATCTGATAATGATTCGTTTAAAAAGGATTGCCAATTTTTGCTGTTTCTGATCATTATATTTGATGTTATATGGCGCATAAATCTACTAGGTGTATCGGATCCCTTGAAGAATTTTTCTGATGCTAATATTATTTTTGTAATAAGACAATTATACTTTTCAAAGTACAAGTCTGGATTCCATAGAATAATTCCGGAAAAATCTTTAGGATATTTTGCAATAGTTGATAGAGCTATAATTGTTCCAAACGAGTATCCGAATAAAAAAACAGGTATATTACCGTGATTTTCAGAAATTGATTTTCGTAATGTCATTACATTATTCGTAATATTATTATATTTACGGTCGTTATAATCAATATTATTGGATATTTTCTTTGTATCTAGATAGTTATATATATAAATTGATATGGCTTCATCAGTAAGATGCTTACAAAACAATGAATAATCTTCGATATTTTCTTCAATGCTTTGGCAGATTAGTATAGCGGCTCGAGGAGAGAAGTTTGTTTGATGGTTGGCTATATTATCTGTTATTAAATTTTCAATTAGTTGCGTTTTTTGTTGCATATAATTTTATCCTATTTTTCTATATAATTGTAAAGATATTTGCCCATCAAAAAACTATTGTCTGAGTCGAATCATCGGTTATTGATTTGAGAATGTAATTTAGCTTAAAACTATATTAAAAGATAGGAGTTGTTTTTATGACACTTAAGTTCATTTATCATATGTCAGGACTTGATAAAGTTTTCGGGAATAGAAAAATATTAGATAATATTAATCTTTCTTTTTATCCAGATGCTAAAATTGGAATTCTTGGTCCTAATGGTTCGGGTAAATCAACAATTTTACGGATTATGGCTGGGATAGACAAGGATTATAGTGGAGAAGCTTGGTTAGCTACAGGATTTACTGTTGGCTATTTCCCTCAAGAGCCACAACTAGATATGTCTAAAAACGTCAATGAAAATATTATTGAAGGTGTTGCGGATAAGCAATCTATTCTTGATCGTTATAACGAATTAATAATGAATTATTCTGAAGATGCTGTGGATGAAGTTACTAAATTACAAGATGTCATTGATGCTAAAGGGTTGTGGGATTTGGAAACAGAGGTGGAAATTGCTAAGAAATCTCTTTTGTGCCCTAGCGGAGATTCTCCTATAGGATCTCTTTCTGGAGGAGAAAAGCGTCGTGTTGCGCTTTGTAGGTTGTTGCTTTCTAAGCCAGATCTTTTGTTGCTTGATGAACCTACCAATCATCTCGATGCTGAAAGCATAGCTTGGATGGAAAAATACTTACGAGATTATGCGGGAGCAGTTATAATGGTAACACATGATCGTTACTTTTTAGACAATGTTACAAGTTGGATTTTAGAGATTGATCGAGGCAAGGGAATTCCATATCAGGGTAATTATTCTTCATATCTGCAAATGAAATCTAAGCGTATGGCTCAAGAAAATCGTGAAGAGATTTATCGTCAAAAAGCTATAGAACGTGAGAGGGAATGGATTTTTTCTTCACCAAAGGCACGTCAATCTAAATCAAAATCCCGTGTTAGATCTTATGAAGAATTGGTTGAATCTGCTGCTTGTCGTAATCCTGGAAATGCTCAGATTATTATTCCTGTAGGGAAGCGTTTAGGTAAGGTTGTAATTGAAGCTCAGAATATTTCAAAATCTTACAATGATCGTGTGTTGATTGATAATCTTTCATTCAAGTTGCCTCCTGGGGGAATCGTCGGTGTTATTGGTGCTAATGGAGCTGGTAAGACCACTTTGTTCCGGATGCTTACTGGTATTGAACCTCCTGATTCTGGATCTATTCATATTGGAGATACTGTAGATTTAAGTTATGTTGATCAGAGTAGGGAATCTTTGATTGCAGGGAAAACAGTTTGGGAAGAAATTTCTGGCGGAGATGAAATTATTAGGCTTGGTGATCATGAGATTAATTCACGTGCTTATTGTGGATCCTTCAATTTCAAAGGATCGGATCAACAGCAATGTGTTGGTTCTCTTTCTGGGGGGCAGAGAGGTCGTGTCCATTTGGCTAAGCTTCTCAAAAGTGGGGGAAATGTAATTTTACTTGATGAGCCTACCAATGATTTAGATACAGAAACGTTGTCTGCTCTTGAAGATGCTTTGGAGCATTTTGCAGGATGTGCTGTTATTATTAGTCATGATCGTATGTTTTTAGATCGTCTAGCGACTCATATTTTGGCTTTTGAAGGTAATGGTCGTGTTGAGTGGTTCGAGGGTAATTTTGCAGATTATGAAAAAGATAAATTGTCTCGCAGTAGTATAGATTAGTTTCAGATAAGTCTATATGAATATTATAAGGTTATAATGTTTTTACATTTTAGCAAATCATCTTCTTCGTTTTCTATTGTTTTGATATGCTATATTGCGTCATTATTATCATTTTCCCTTGGAATGATTTTAGAATATATATTATAGATAATAATCTAATTCTTTAAATATGGTAACGACTTGTATCTCATTTTCAAAGTTTTATTTCTACGTATATATTTTTCAATACTTCTTTGTTTCATTAGTGATGATTGTTGCCTCTAATCATTATAAAATATTATTGAATGGTTAGATTGCAATTTTTCTGTTTCATTTTGAAATAGTTGAAATGATAAATAATGGTTGATAAATTTGTAAATTTATAAGGTTGATTTTGCTTTTTTTTGTTAACATATGTTATACATGAGATGTATTTTTTGTATTATCTTCAAAGAAGGTTTTTTGTATTTTTTTGATATAAAACTATACTAATTGTAAATAACAATCATAGTTAATAGTGATTATATTTGTTTTGCAATTTTTTGATAAGATCTTCTGAGTAGTTCGTAATAGATTTATTAATGCAATTTAGTATATTAATATAATTTATATGACTAAATTGTAGAGTTGATTTATTCATTGTAATTGTATTAGAAGTTGTTTTTTATATGTAAGTCACATTTATATATATTTCGTGTTTTGATGATTATGAAGTTATTAATTTTATTGTTTATAAAGCATGTTAATATTTTTTATGTGTTTATATGTGAAGGTTTTGTTATTCTTTTTGTGAATAATTACAGATTCTGTTAGTCTTTAGTTGATAATGATTTTTATATATGTGTAAACTTTCTGATAAGGAGTCTTATAAGTGTTTTTTAAAGAGAGTGTGGATAATTCTATAAATGTTTCCTCTGGTCTTGTTCCAATGGTAGTCGAACAAACAAATAGGGGGGAGCGTTCTTATGACATTTACTCGCGTCTTTTGAAGGAGCGTATTATTTTTATAACTGGTCAGATTGAAGATCATATGTCAACACTTGTATGTGCTCAGCTTTTATTTCTTGAAGCAGAAAATCCTAAAAAGGAAATTTCTATCTATGTTAATTCTCCAGGTGGGATTGTTACCGCTGGGATGGCAATATACGATACTATGCAATTTATAAAGCCTCCTGTATCAACTTTTTGTATAGGGCAAGCTGCTTCTATGGGATCTTTACTTTTATCTGCGGGCCAAAAGGGGATGCGTTTTGCCTTGCCTAATGCGCGAATTATGCTTCATCAGCCTTCAGGAGGATTTTCAGGACAAGCATCTGATATCGAGCGTCATGCGCAGGACATCATTAAAATAAAGCGTCGTTTGAACGACATATATGTTAAACATTGTGAAAGGCCGTACGAAGAGGTTGAGAGAACATTAGATAGAGATCATTTTATGTCTGCTGATGAAGCTCTTGATTGGGGTTTAATTGATAGGGTATTAATTTCTCGTGCCGATATTGAAAGTGAGAATAAATAGTGAAACGATTCTATGTTTTTTAACATATGAATTTTATTAATGCATATGTGTAAAGTAATTATTATTTATTTCCTGTTTTTTTATTCATCTTTGTTATTGAGTAGATTGTCTTGCAAGCACTAGTGGATAATTTTTTTGGTTTGTAGAAATGTGTTTTATACTTAGATTGTAATGTGTATTTGTTTTATTATAGATAATAGTTGATATATTATTACTGATTAAAAGTATTTTTTATGTGGTACAATAGGGAGGTTCAATGAACAAATCCAATGGCAATGTCCCAAAGAACGCGCTTTATTGTTCATTTTGCGGCAAGAGTCAGCACGAAGTTCGCAAGTTGATTGCAGGTCCTACGGTTTTTATATGTGATGAATGTGTTGAACTGTGTATGGATATTATCCGTGAGGAAAATAAATCTTCTGTTGCCAAATCAAGTGAAGGAGTTCCTACTCCTCAGGAGATCCTTCGTGTTCTTGATGAATATGTTATCGGCCAAGGAAATGCAAAGAAAGTTTTATCGGTTGCGGTTCATAATCACTATAAGCGTTTGTCTCATTATTCAAAAAATAGTGATGTAGAGCTTGCAAAGTCTAATATTCTTTTGATTGGCCCTACAGGATGTGGTAAGACCTATCTTGCTCAAACGTTAGCGCGCATTATTGATGTTCCTTTCACAATGGCAGATGCTACTACACTCACTGAGGCTGGATATGTTGGTGAAGATGTTGAAAATATAATTCTTAAGTTGTTACAGGCTGCAGATTATAATGTAGAACGTGCTCAGCGTGGTATAGTATATATTGATGAGGTTGATAAAATCTCCAGAAAATCAGATAATCCGTCTATTACTCGTGATGTTTCTGGCGAAGGTGTTCAGCAAGCTCTTCTCAAAATTATGGAAGGAACCATTGCCTCTGTTCCTCCGCAAGGTGGAAGGAAGCATCCTCAACAAGAATTTTTACAGGTAGACACAACAAATATTTTATTCATTTGTGCTGGTGCATTCGCAGGGTTAGATAAAATAATTTCTGCTCGTGGAGAAAAATCATCTATTGGTTTTTCTGCAGTTGTTAAGAATTCAGATGACCGTCAGGTAGGAGAAGTTTTACGTGGAATTGAAGCAGATGATCTTGTAAAATTTGGATTGATTCCAGAATTTGTAGGTCGTCTTCCTGTATTGGCAACTCTTGAGGATCTTGATGAAGATTCTCTAATTAGAATTCTTTCTGAACCTAAGAATGCTTTGGTTAAACAATATAAATGTCTTTTTGATATGGAGGATGTAGAGCTTGTTTTCCATGAAGATGCTTTAAGGGAAATAGCCAGACGTTCTATCGTTCATAAGACGGGTGCTAGAGGATTGCGTTCTATAATGGAGAAAATACTTCTTGATACTATGTTTGAATTGCCTGTTATGAAGGGGGTTACTGGTGTGATAGTATCTGATGATGTAGTTAAAGGCAATTCTCGTCCTCTTAATGTATATGCTGATGTGGGCAAAGAAAAAACCAATGTATCTGCTTAAATTAAGATGTTTAAAGTTATGAGATAGTTTTTTGATATATAATTTCCTTTTATATTGTTTTATATAGTTTTATATGTAGTATTAAGATGATATTAAAGCCTTATTTTGCATGCTTTATTTGTCTTTATTAACAATTAAGCTATTTTTATATTGGCTAAAAGGTTGGGATCTTATATATTAATCTTTGCTTTTGATATTAATGACTAGTGCTATTTGTTATTTGGTGGTTTATTTTGAGTCAGAATGATAAAAAAGAAATAGATATTGCGTGTGACGATAAATCGGGTTATCACTCTGGCGATAAATCAGTGTATCCTCTTTTACCTCTGCGTGATATTGTAGTTTTTCCACATATGATTGTTCCATTGTTTGTTGGAAGAGAGAAGTCAATTCATGCTCTTGATGAAGCAATGAAGTCTCATAAGAAAATTATGTTGGTTGCTCAAATGAATTCAGATGATGAGAATCCGGTTGTTTCGTCTGTTTATAAAATTGGTACTATAGTTGATGTGTTGCAGATTATTAGATTGCCCGATGGAACTGTTAAAATTTTAGTGGAGGGTAAATTAAGAGCTTCTATTGTCGAATATAAGCAAATTGATCAATTTTTGGAAGTTGTAACTGAGGTATTGACTGAGCCTGTTGAGGATTTAATAGAGCTTGAGGCCCTTTCTCGCTCTGTTTTATCGGAATTTGGCAACTATGTAAAATTAAACAAAAAGATTTCTCCTGAATTCGTTGGTATTACTTCTCAGATCGAAGATTTTTCAAAATTAGCTGATGTTGTTGCTGCTAATTTATCTATTAAGATAGTTGAAAGACAGAAGATATTAGAGGCTATATCTGTTAAAGATAGATTTGAGCATTTGCTTTCTTTTATTGAGAGCGAAATATCCATTTTACAGGTTGAAAAGCGGATAAGTTCTCGCGTTAAACGCCAAATGGAAAAGACACAGCGTGAATATTATTTAAATGAGCAGATAAAGGCTATTCAAAAAGAGCTGGACGATTCTGAATACGATCGTAATGAACTAAGTGATTTTGAAGAACGTATTGCTAAGACTAAGCTTTCAAAGGAAGCGCGAGAAAAAGCTTTATCTGAATTACAAAAATTACGTCTGATGAGCCCGATATCGGCGGAATCTTCTGTTGTTCGAAATTATTTAGATTGGCTTTTGAGTATTCCATGGGATAAAAAATCAAAAATTAAAAAAGATTTAGGTTTAGCTTCTAGTATTCTTGATAAAGATCATTTTGGCCTTGAAAAAGTGAAAGAGCGTATTGTTGAATATTTGGCGGTTCAAATACGATCTGCTAATAATAAAGGTTTAATTCTATGTTTTGTAGGTCCTCCAGGCGTTGGTAAAACTTCCTTGGCAAGATCTATTGCTAGGGCTACTGGGCGCCAGTACGTTAGAGTGTCTCTAGGTGGTGTTAATGATGAGGCTGATATTCGTGGTCATCGTAGAACTTATATAGGTTCTATGCCTGGTAGGATAATACAGTCCCTTAAAAAGGCAAAAAAAAACAATCCTTTGATATTACTTGATGAAATAGATAAAATGGGTAAAGATTCTAGAGGAGATCCATCTGCAGCTTTATTAGAGGTTTTAGACCCTTCACAGAATTCTTCTTTTATTGATCATTATTTAGAGGTTGAATACGATTTATCTGATGTTATGTTCCTGATGACATCTAATACTTTAGATATACCTGTTCCATTAATGGATCGTATGGAGATTATTCGTATTGCTGGTTATACAGAGGAAGAAAAATTAGAGATAGCCAAGCGTTATCTTATGGATAAAGTTATGAAGGAGAATTCTATTAGTTCTGAGGAGTTTTCTGTTAATGATGACGTGTTTCCTAAGATAATTCAGCACTACACTCGTGAATCTGGAGTTCGTGGTCTTGAGCGATCTTTGATGAAATTGGCGCGTAAAGCTCTGACAAAAATTGTTAAGGGTATTGATAAGTTTGTTTCTATTAAAGTAGATAATTTGAAAGATTATCTTGGAGTTCCTATTTATAAATATGGACAAATCGAAGGAGATGATCAGATAGGTGTTGTCAATGGATTGGCATGGACTGAAATGGGTGGAGAATTATTAACAATAGAAGCTGTTATAATGCCTGGGAAAGGCAAAATGATAATTACTGGCAATCTTAAGGATATTATGAAGGAATCGATTTTAGCTGCATCTTCATATGTAGGATCAAGAGTTTTGAATTTTGGTATTGCTCAATCTGCATTTAATGATACCAATATACATATTCATGTTCCTGAAGGAGCTACTCCAAAGGACGGTCCTTCCGCAGGGATTGCAATGGCTACAGCGGTTGTTTCCGTAATGTCTTGTATCCCCGTTCGTAGAGATGTAGCAATGACGGGGGAGTTAACACTACGCGGTAAAGTGTTACAGATAGGTGGACTTAAAGAAAAATTGCTTGCAGCCTTGCGTGCTGGTATTCGAAAGGTATTAATTCCTGAGGATAACGTCAAGGATTTGGTTGAAATTCCTGAAAATGTTAAAAATGGCTTAGAGATTATACCTGTTTCTTTTATGGAAGATGTTTTGAAACATGCATTGTTAAGAATGCCAGAAACTGATGAATTTAGTCAAGATAGTCGTACCTTACCTTTGTCTATAGATAGTAGTAATAAAAAAGACAGTTCGTTGCCCCATTAATAATTTTCGATGTCAGCTTTAAATCTATAGTTTTTAATATGTAGATGTTTTATAATGTATATTTTTATCGTATAGGTTTATGTTGTATAATGCTGGTCTGTATAATATTATTTAAATCCATATAATCTATAAGTTAATGAAGTTAATATGTATTTGTGCTTCTTTCAAGCAAAATGATAATTTATTATAAAATTATAAAATAGAGACAATGCAAATTTATCTTACATAAAATAAATTTTATGGCTATTATAGGATAATTACATACTATAATAGGAATTAATTCTATTATTTCAGCCGTATATCAATGAAATACTTTTTCCACTAATTAATTTACATAAGTTAATAACTAATTTTTTTCACTATTTAGATATTTTTCTTCCAACCAATGTATGTCATAATCACCATTTATTATGTCTTCATTATTTATTAGTTTTTGGAATAATGGTATTGTTGTTTTAATCCCATCTATTACAAATTCATTTAGTGCTCGATTCAATCTCATCATGCACTCCATGCGATTTCTTCCATGAACGATTAATTTAGCAACAAGACTATCGTAATGAGGAGGAATTATATAGCCTTGATAGGCTGCGGAATCCATTCTAATTCCGAGACCTCCAGGTGCATGGAAATGAGTTATTTTCCCTGGAGATGGAATAAATCTTTTTGAATCTTCAGCATTTATACGACATTCAATTGCATGCCCAGAAAAAACTATATCTTCCTGTTTAACTGATAAATTCTTTCCCGAGGCTAAATTGATTTGTTCGTGAACAAGATCTATTCCTGTAATAGCTTCTGTAATAGGATGTTCTACTTGTAATCGTGTATTCATTTCGATGAAATAGAAATTCCCATCTTCATATAGAAATTCAATAGTTCCAGCGCCACAATATTCAATTTTTTTCATTGCGTTAACACATAATTGTCCTATTTGTTCTCGCTCATCTGCGCTAATTGCAGGAGAATGTGCCTCTTCCCATATCTTTTGATTACGGCGTTGTAATGAGCAATCACGTTCGCCAAAATGTACAGCTTGACCCCTGCCATCTCCAAAGATTTGTATTTCAATGTGGCGTGGTCGATTAAGATATTTTTCCATATAAATAGCATCATTTCCAAAAGCGTTTAACGCTTCAGAACGTGCTTGATCGATAGCTTCCATCAGATCATCTTCTGATCGTGATATCCTCATACCGCGTCCTCCTCCACCTGCAGCTGCTTTTATTAATACAGGGAATCCTATTTTCTTTGCGGTATGTAAAGCTTCATCATCTAAAATTTTTTCAGATCCTGGTACTATAGGTATTCCAAGTTCTCTTGCGGTTTTTTTTGCGGTAATTTTATCTCCCATAATCTTTATATGTTCTGATGATGGTCCAATGAACTTTATATGATGAGCTTCTAATATTTCTGCAAATTTTGCATTTTCTGAAAGAAAGCCATAACCTGGATGAACAGCATCAGCTCCAGTTATCTCACATGTGGCTACTATTTGTTGTATATTCAAATAACTATCTCTTGATGGAGGAGGTCCTATACATACGCTTTCATCTGCTAATCTCACATGCATTGCGCCAGAATCTGCTGTTGAGTGTATTGCGACTGTTGAAACACCTAGTTCTTTGCAAGCTCTTAAAATTCTTAGGGCAATTTCTCCGCGATTCGCTATTAGAACTTTAGAAATCATAAATTTTCCTCTTTGCACTCTAATATTAATAGAGGTTCACCATATTCTACAAGTTGTCCATTTTTACGGTAATATCATGTACTTTACCAGCATAAGGCGATACTATATGATTCATAGTTTTCATAGCTTCAATTATTAGGAGTGTCTGTCCTTTTGTTACGAGACTTCCTTCCTCTACAAATGGGCTAGCTCCTGGTTTACTTGCTAAATATGCCGTTCCAACCATTGGTGAATTAACCATATGATTATTAATGGGATATTGATCTGTATTGTTTGATTTGCTTTCTTCATTTACTTTTTCAGTTGAAGAAGATGATGTTTTTAAAGAGTACTCTTCGTTTTCTTGAGAGCAATATCCTGTTATATTACTCTTTTGTTGAGATCGTAGCAAGCGGATACGTGTACCATCGCTATCTACTTCAAGCTCTGTTAAATTAGTTTCGTTTATTATATTTGCAAGGTTGCGAATCATTGCTAGGTTGAATTTCTGTTTTTTATCAGTCATCGATGTTAATTTAAACTTCTCATTTTCTTTTGTTAAGCTATTTGTTTTTGAATTACAATCGTTCTTAATCTATTAATTAATATCATTAATATAAAATACTACAATTGAAAACAGATAATCATTTTACAAATATCTTAATTTTTTATGTATAATAATTTTTGTATAATAAAAACATATTGTTCATAGAACAATCCTATATTATAGGCTATTTTAAAACTTTTTTTACCAAACTATATTTTTTAATATAAGTTTAAATATACAAATATACTAAGATAAGTTATAATTAATTACTAAGGTAAGTTGTAATGAATAATTATTATCCAAGTGTTGAATTGTAAATTTCTATTTCATGATATTAATATATCTATTGCATGATATTGTGCATGATATTGATATATATTATATCAAAATTCTATTTTACATATAGTGGCTATTTATCGTATATACTAAGATCTCATTTTATAATTTAAATTTTTATTATTAATAAAATTAAAAATATTCACTTAATTAGGCTTTGTTATAAAATTAAAAACTATGAATTGTATAAGAAAACTGTTACTAAGGAAACTATATTTAATGTTTTATAAGAATTTTGTACGGTTTTGTCTTGACGTGAGAGGAAGAAAATATTACGACGACAATATGCTCCTATAAATTTTTATTTATTGGTGTCCTTTCTCTAGCTTGATCGCTTAGATGATAAGGTTTTTTCGTGAACATGTCGTTATGCGATGTGCTTTCCTTTTTATACGTCTTTGGGATATGTTTGCTGGCGCGTATGCATCAGTTGTCTTTTTTTGTTGTGAATGTGAGGAATATGAAAATGTTCAGGAAGAGTTTTATTAATGCCTACTGTTAATCAGCTTATACGTAAGCCTCGTAGAAGTGGCTCTCTTCGTCCCAAGAGTACTGCTCTTAATGGAAACCCTCAGAAGAGAGGAGTTTGCCTCCGTGTCTATACTGTTACGCCTAAAAAGCCTAACTCTGCTTTGCGTAAGGTTGCTAAGATTCGCCTTGCTAGCGGGTTTGAGGTTATAGGTTATGTTCCAGGAGAGGGTCATAATCTTCAGGAGCATTCAGTAGTCATGTTATGTGGAGGGCGTGTAAAAGACCTCCCAGGTGTTAAGTATCGTGTTATTAGAGGTGTTCTTGATGCCCAGGGTGTTAAGGATAGGAAGCAGAGTCGTTCTAGATATGGTGCTAGCCGTCCTAAGTAGTTATGTTATTTTTTGTGAAAGTGTCTGATTTTTTGTCAGTATTTTTTTTGTTTTATATTTTGTAAAAGACAGAGAGTTGTTATGTCCCGACGTCGTAAAGCAGTGATACGTGAGGTATCGCCTGATCCGAAGTTTTTTGATTCTATTGTGACTAAGTTTATGAATGCCGTTATGTATGATGGAAAAAAATCTGTTGCAGAGAAGATAGTTTACGGTGCTTTTGAATTTGTTAGAAGCAAAGAAAAGCAAGATCCTATAGAGTTGTTTCATAAAGCTTTGAGCAATGTTAGCCCGCAGGTTGAGGTTCGTACTCGCCGTGTAGGAGGGGCTACTTATAGTGTCCCTGGTGAAGTTGGTTTGAGGCGTAGTCAAGCTCTTGCTATTCGGTGGATAATATCTGCTGCACGTAAGCGTAATGAAACTACAATGATCGATCGTTTGGGTGGGGAAATTGCTGACGCCTCTAATAATCGTGGGATTGCTGTTAAAAAGCGTGAAGAAACGCATAAAGTGGCTGAATCTAATCGTGCTTTTATGCACTTTCGTTTTTAAAATATTGAAGAAGGTGCATTGGTAATGTCTCGTAAGTGTAGGATAGAAGATAGTCGGAATTTCGGTATTATGGCTCATATAGATGCTGGTAAAACGACTACTACCGAGCGTATATTGTATTATACTGGAAAATCGCATAAAATTGGCGAAGTTCATGAGGGTTCTGCCACAATGGATTGGATGGAGCAAGAGCAAGAGCGTGGCATAACTATAACTTCTGCTTCTACCACTACTTTTTGGAAGGGGCGTGATGGAGGTACGAAGCAGTTAAGTATTATTGATACCCCTGGTCACGTTGATTTTACTATGGAAGTTGAGCGTTCCATTCGGGTTTTGGATGGCGCTATTGCTCTTTTGGATTCTAATGCTGGGGTTGAGCCTCAAACAGAGACTGTATGGCGTCAGGCGGATAAATACTCTGTTCCTCGTATGATCTTTTGTAATAAGATGGATAAACTGGGCGCTGATTTTTATCGATCTGTTGAAATGATTTCTAGTCGTTTAGGTGCAAACTCTTTAGTTATACAATTGCCGGTTGGTTCTGAGGATGATTTTCGGGGTGTTGTTGATTTAATTGATATGAAAGCTCTGATTTGGAATGGTGAAGATTTAGGTGCGAGCTGGGATGTAGTTGACATCCCTGAAGATATGAAGAATCTTGCTAATTCTTATCGAGAAAAAATGATTGAATCCGTTGTTGAGTTTGATGATGCTGCTATGGAAGCCTATCTTAAAGGTGATGAAATCAGCGTCGATAAGATACGCTCTTTGATCCGCAAGGGTACAATTGCGGCAAAATTTGTGCCTGTTTTATGTGGTTCTTCTTTTAAAAACAAAGGTGTTCAGCCTTTGTTAGATGCTGTCGTTGATTATTTGCCTTCTCCTTTAGATGTTCCGTCTATTAAGGGTATTAATGCTAAAACCTCTGCTGATATTGAGATGCCGGCATCAGACGATGCTCCTTTGTCTATGTTGGCTTTTAAGATAATGACTGATCCTTTTGTTGGTTCGTTGACATTTTGTCGTATTTATTCCGGCAAAATATCTAAGGGTGATTCTGTTTTAAATACGGTCAAAGAAAAGAAAGAGCGTATTGGCCGTATGTTGAAGATGCATTCTAATTCTCGTGAGGATATAGAAGAGGCTTATTGTGGAGATATAATAGCTTTAGCAGGATTGAGGGAGACAACGACTGGGGATACGCTGTGTGATCCTTTGAATCCTGTAGTCCTAGAGAGAATGGATTTTCCTGATCCTGTAATACAAGTTGCTATTGAGCCCAAATCAAAAGCTGATCGGGAGCGTATGTCTTTGGCTTTGAGCCGTCTTGCTGCTGAAGATCCTTCTTTTAAAGTAATATCTGACCAAGATTCTGGTCAGACTATTATAGCTGGTATGGGTGAATTGCATTTAGATATCATTGTTGATCGTATGTTTAGGGAGTTTAAGGTTGAGGCTAATGTCGGTGCTCCTTATGTTTCTTATCGCGAGTCTATTACTAAAGCTTGTGTTCATGATTATATACATAAAAAGCAATCTGGTGGTGCTGGTCAGTTCGCCAAAGTTAAGATAGGTTTTGAGCCTAATACTGAAAGTGAAGATTTTGTTTTTGAATCTAAAATAGTTGGCGGTTCTATTCCAAAAGAGTATATTCCTGGTGTGAAAAAAGGAATAGAAAGTATGCTTGCTTCTGGTCCTTTGGCTGGTTTCCCTATGTTGGGAATGAAAGTTGTATTGCTTGATGGTTCTTATCATGATGTTGACTCTTCTGTTCTTGCGTTTGAAATTGCTGCTAGAGCTTGTTTTAGAGAGGCTTCATCTAAAATGGGAGTTCAATTATTGGAACCTATCATGAATGTTGATGTTGTAGTTCCTGAGGAGTATGTTGGTGATGTAATTGGTGATTTGAGTTCTCGTAGAGGGCAAATTCAAGGGCAGGAGAGCCGCTCTGTTTCTGTTGTTATCAATGCGCATGTTCCTTTGGCTAATATGTTCAAGTACGTTGATAGTTTGCGTTCTATGTCTAAAGGAAGGGGTCAGTATGTGATGGTTTTTGATCATTACTCTGCCGTTCCTTCTAATGTTTCTCAGACGATACAAGAAAAGTATTCTTCTGAGAAATGAGATTGTTTTCGATATTGTATATCGTTGTGTTGGTTGTTCATGATTATTTTTAATTATTATGGATAACGAGGGATAAGGGGAAATTATAGGATGGCTAAGGTAAGTTTTGTTCGAGACAGAGAGAATATAGGTGTTTGTTCTATAGGTCACGTTGATCATGGTAAGACGACACTTACATCTGCTATTACGAAGTATTACGGTGATTTTACTGCGTATGATCAGATTGATAGGGCTCCGGAAGAGCGTTCGCGAGGTATTACTATTTCTACGGCGCATGTTTCCTATAAGACAGATAGCAGGTCTTATTGTCATGTTGACTGTCCTGGTCATGCTGATTATGTGAAGAATATGATAACTGGTGCTGCGCAGGTTGATGGTGCGATACTTGTTTGCTCTGCCAATGATGGTGCTATGCCTCAGACTAAGGAGCATATTCTTCTTGCTCGTCAGGTTGGTGTTCCGTCTATTGTTGTTTACATTAACAAGGTTGATATGATTAGCGATGCTGACAAAGAGGTTATCGAGATTGTTGAGATGGAGCTTCGCGAGATTTTGACCGAGAATGGTTTTCCCGGTAATGAGATACCTTTCATTAGAGGTTCTGCATTTTGTGCGATGGAGGGGAAGAATAAGGAGATAGGAGAAGATTCTATTCATGAATTGATGAAAGCGGTTGATAGTTATATTCCTACTCCTGTTAGAGATGTTGACGGACCTTTTTTGATGAATGTAGAAGATGTATTTTCTATTGGTGGTCGTGGTACTGTTGCGACTGGGCGTATTAGTAGAGGATCTGTTAAGGTAGGTAATCCCCTTGAGATAGTAGGTATTCGTCCGACGGCTAGTACGACATGTACTGGTGTTGAGATGTTTCAACAAGTGATGGATAGTGGTATTGCTGGTGATAATGTTGGGATATTGCTTAGGGGTATACAACGTTCAGATGTTGTTAGAGGGCAAGTTCTTTGTGCTCCTGGTTCTATTAAGCCGCATCATAAGTTTAGATGTAAGGTTTATGTTTTGAAGAAGTCTGAAGGTGGTCGTCATACTGCTTTTTTTGACAATTATCGTCCGCAGTTTTATATTGGTACATCTGATGTTACTGGTAAGGTTATATTGGATGGTGATACTAAGATGGTAATGCCTGGGGATAACGTTTCTATAACTGTAGAGCTTATTTATCCTATAGCTATTGAAAAAGGTCGTCGTTTTGCTATTCGTGAAGGTGGTAGAACTGTTGGTGCTGGTATTGTGACTGATATTATTGAGTGATTTAATATTTAAATATAATGTTTTTAGTATTGGCGATATATAAATCAGTTTTTTAGAAGAAAAGGGCGGAGTAAATGGTAGGTCATAGTCGCAGTATGCGGATAAGGATACGTTTGGAGGCGTTTGATTCGCGGATACTTGATTCTTCTGTGGGCGATATTGTGGAAACAACTAAAAAATCTGGTGTCAGTATTATGGGTCCTGTTCGCTTGCCTATGAGTATACGTAAGTTTACTGTTAATAGGTCCCCTCATGTTGATAAGAAGAGTAGGGATCAGTTAGAGATTCGTATTCACAGATGTTTGATTGATATTGTGAAGCCTACTTCTGAGACGGTTAATGCTTTAATGAAGCTTGAACTTGCTGCCGGTGTTAATGTGGTTATTAAGCTTTAGCTTTTTTTTTATGGGAGGTAATCTGATGCGTTCAGGCGTTGTTGCGCAAAAGGTGGGAATGACCTGTGTATATAATCTTGAGGGTGTTCGTCTTCCCGTGACTGTATTGCTCTTGGATAATTGTCAGGTCGTTGCTCATCGAACTTTGCAGAAAAATGGTTATGTGGCTGTCCAAGTTGGCGCAGGAGATGCGAAGGTTAAAAATGTTTCTAAAGCAATGAGAGGTGTTTTTTCTTCTGCAAATGTGCCTGCTAAGAAAAAATTATTTGAATTTCGCGTTGAGGAAGATAATCTAGTGCAAGTTGGTCATTTATTTCAGCCAAGTTATTTTAACGTTGGGCAGTTAGTTGATGTGACCGGTGTTAGTATCGGCAAGGGATTTGCCGGGGCTATGAAGAGGCATAATTTTGGTGGTCTTCGTGCTAGTCATGGTGTTTCAATTTCACATCGTTCGCATGGTTCTACAGGTTGTCGTCAAGATCCGGGTCGTGTTTTTAAAAATAAAAAGATGGCAGGTCATATGGGGTGTAACCGTGTGACAGTTAAAAATTTAACTGTTTTGTCAGTCGATGATAAGCGGGGGTTGATTTTAGTTAAGGGTTCTGTTCCTGGCGCCAAAAATGATTCTTGGCTTCTTGTTCGTGATTCTTTTGAATCTATGGCAAGTAATAAGGAGAAAGTTTCGTGATAGAGTTAAATGTTAAGGCTCTTGATGGAGCGGATATGGGAAGCGTTTCTGTTTCTGAAAAAGTTTTTGGTTTAGAGCCTAAACAAAGTATTTTGGCAAGGGCTCTTTATTGGCAGTCTTGGCGTAGGAAAAGATCTTTTTCTAAGTCGAAGGGTCGTTCCGAAGTTTCGTATACTGGATCTAAGATGTATTCTCAAAAAGGAACAGGTCGTGCTAGACATAGTTCCAAGTGTGCTCCTCAGTTTCGGGGTGGGGGTAAAGCTTTTGGCCCGGTTTCTGAAAAAAGTGAACGTGATTTGCCAAAGAAGGTAAGATCTCTTGCTCTTCGCCATGCTTTATCTGATAAGTTTTCGTCTGATGATATCTTAGTTATTGATAGTTTAGTGTCTAAAGAGTGCAAGACTAAGTATTTGGCAAGTCTTTTTAATGCGCTTGGTATGTCTAATGCTCTTATTATAGATGGTTTCAAATTGGATAAAAATTTTCAGCTTGCTAGTCGGAATATTCCAAATATTAATCTATTGCCTGTTCAGGGTATTAATGTTTATGATATTTTACGATGTTCTAAGCTGGTTCTTTCTAAGTCCGCTATTGAGGCTTTGGAGGATCGTTTTAAATGAAAAATATTCTATTTTATGACACAATAATTTCTCCCGTTATAACTGAGAAATCTACTTTATTATCGGGCGATAATCAGTTTGTTTTTAATGTTAAGAAAGGCTCTTCAAAGTCTGATATTAAGTCAGCTGTTGAGTTCCTGTTTAATGTAAAAGTTGTTTCTGTGAATACTCTTATTCGTAAGGGTAAGTCAAAGCGTCTTAGTAGGATTTCTGCTGCCCGTAGTGGTATCAAGTCATCTCGTGATTTGTATGTTGTGCGGAAAGATTATAAGAAGGCTTTTGTAACGCTAGCTAAGGGATGTTCTATTGATGTTTCAGTTGGTCTTTAAAGATGTTTATTATATAGGAGCAGTATTATGGCATTAAAGAGTTTTAATCCTGTTACATCAAGTAGGCGTCAACTTGTTACTGTAAGCAGAGATGGTTTACATCGGGGTAAGCCATTTAAGCCTTTGACTCGAGGCTTGTGTTCTAAAGGCGGTCGTAATAATGTTGGCAGAATAACTGCTCGTTTTAGAGGTGGAGGGTGTAAAAATAGCTATAGGATGATTGATTTTAAGCGTCGTAATTATGACGTTGAAGGTACAGTAGAGCGATTAGAGTATGATCCGAATAGAACGGCTTTTATTGCTCTTATTTCATATTCAGAAAGTGTGTTTAGTTATATATTAGCTCCTCAGCGTTTATCTGTAGGTGATAAAGTTGTTTCTTCGAGCAATGCTGTTGATATAAAGCCGGGAAATGCTATGCCATTGCGTTTTATTCCCGTAGGCACTATGGTACACAATGTTGAAATGAAGCCAGGTAAGGGCGGGCAAGTTTCTCGTTCTGCTGGATCGTATGCTCAGGTTGTAGATCGTGATAGGAATAGAGCTCTTTTGCTTTTTTCTTCTGGTGAAAGGCGTTTGGTTCAGTCTTCATGTATGGCTTCCATAGGCTCGGTTTCAAATCAAGATCATGTTAACATAAATGACTCTAAGGCTGGGCGTTCTCGTTGGCGTGGTTTTCGCCCTCATGTTAGAGGTGTTGCTATGAATCCTGTTGATCATCCTCTTGGTGGTGGTGAAGGTAAGACATCAGGTGGTCGTAATCCTTGTACTCCTTGGGGCAAGCCTACGAAGGGAAAGAAGACGCGTTCAAATAGATCAACGGATGTTTTTATAGTCCGTTCTAGACATAAAAGTAAGAAGTAAAGGGGTATATATTTAAATGGCTCGTTCAATTTGGAAAGGTCCTTTTGTCACTAAATCTCTCCTTAAGAAGGTTTCTAAGGCTCGTGATTCTAATAGTCGTGGTGTTTTGCTTATATGGTGTCGGAGCTGTTCAATTATACCTCAGTTTATTGGTTTGACATTTGGTGTTTATAATGGAAAAAAACATATACCTGTATTAGTGACCGAGGATTTGGTTGGATTTAAATTTGGTGATTTTGCCCCCACTCGATATTATAAGGGGCATGGTGGTGATAAAAAGAGTAAGAGGAAGTAGTTTATGCTTAAATCAAGGGCTGCTGCAGTTAAGCGTCGTCTTGGAGATAATGAGGCTAATGCTGTCGCACGTATGCTGAGAGTTAGTCCTCAAAAATTAAATCTTGTTGCTGCTATGATAAGGGGAATGAAAGTTTCTCGTGCTCTCTCTGATCTAGAGTTTTCTCGTAAGAGAATTGCTAAGGAGGTTAGGAAGACTCTTGCCTCTGCTATAGCAAATGCGGAAAATAATCATGATCTTGATATTGATCGTCTTGTTGTATCAGAAGCTTATGTGGGCAAGTCTGTTGTTATGAAGCGATTTCATTGTCGTGGTCGTCAGCGTATTGGTCGGGTTACCAAGCCTTTCTCGCATTTGACTGTTGTTGTTCGTGAAGTGCGAGATGAAAGGAAAACTGTGTAATGGGACAGAAAATTAATCCTATAATGTTTCGGCTTGGTGTTAATCGTACTTGGGATAGTCGTTGGTTTGCTAATGGTTCAGATTATTCTTCTTTTTTGCATGAAGATTTATCGATTCGTAAGTATCTGCAAAAAGATTTAAAGCAGGCAGGTATTGCTAAGATCTTGATAGAAAGAACGCATAAGAAGTGTCGTGTTACTATTCACTCTGCTCGTCCAGGTTTGATCATTGGGAAAAAAGGGGTTGATATCGATAGAATCAGGAAAAAGATTTCTGCTATGACTAGTTCAGAGGTGCACTTAAATGTAGTTGAAGTTCCTAAGCCAGAGATTGATGCAGCGTTAATAGCCCAGTCTATTGCTCAACAGTTAGAAAGGCGAGTTGTGTTTCGTCGTGCTATGAAACGTGCGGTGCAATCTGCTATGCGTTTAGGTGTTGAAGGTATCAAGGTTATTTGTGCTGGTCGTCTTAATGGTGTAGAGCTTTCTCGTACTGAATGGTATTTGGAAGGAAGGGTTTCTCTTCAGACGCTTCGTGCCAATATTGATTATGGGTGTGCTTCTGCTGAGACCGCGTATGGAATATGTGGTGTGAGAGTATATGTTTGTAAAGGCAATATTGCTTCTTCTGAAAACGCTAGTTCATCTGATCGTCGTTCGTTAGATAAGGCTAGTTAAGGTTGTTTATTATATGGTTATGACTGATGGTTCGTAATTTTAAGTTTTAAAGAGAGTTAGAAAATGTTGCTTCAGCCGAAAAACACTAAGTATCCCAAGCAATTTAAGGGGCGTATAAAAGGTGCGACAAAGGGAGGATCTACAATTAACTTTGGTGAGTTTGCTCTTAAAGCTCAAAGCTCTAACAGAATAGGAGCAAGGGAAATAGAAGCTGCTCGTCGTG
Organism: Candidatus Liberibacter americanus str. Sao Paulo; assembly: GCF_000496595.1. Lineage (NCBI taxonomy): Bacteria > Pseudomonadati > Pseudomonadota > Alphaproteobacteria > Hyphomicrobiales > Rhizobiaceae > Liberibacter > Candidatus Liberibacter americanus. The sequence goes on along the minus strand of NC_022793.1, from coordinate 1,068,309 downwards.
CTATACGTCGTAGTATGAAGCGTGATGGGCGTATGTGGATATGTGTTTTTCCTGATGTTCCTGTGACTGCCAAGCCTACTGAGGTTCGTATGGGTAAAGGAAAAGGAAGTGTTGATAAATGGGTATGTCGTGTTAGCCCAGGGCGTATTTTATTTGAGCTTGATGGTGTTAGTGAAGAGGTTGCGAAAGAAGCTTTGCGTATTGGTGCAGCCAAGCTTTCTGTAAAGACTAAATTTGTACAACGGATTATAGAATGAAAGATAAAGTTTTGAGATTTTCTGATCTTTGTGTCATGAGTATTGAGCAGTTAAAAGAGCGATTAGTTGACTTAAAGAGAGAGCAGTTGAACCTTAGATTTCAAAAAGCTTCTGGTCAGCTTGAGAATCCTACGCGTATTAAGTTAATAGGTCGTGATATTGCTCGTATAAAAACTGCAATGAATAGTAAGAGTTTTAAAGAAAGGTCTTAAGGGAGTATAGATGTCAAAGCGGATTTTACGGGGGGTAGTTGTTGTTGACAATTCTGATAAAACTGTTTCTGTTAGGGTTGAGAGGCGTTTCTCTCATAATCTTTTTAGGAAGACAATTCGTAAGTTTAAGAAATATGCTGCTCATGATGAAGAAAACAAATTCAAAATTGGAGATTTTGTTTACATAGAGGAAAGTAGGCCTTTTTCAAGGAGGAAGACTTGGAAGGTGATTGGTTATTTTAAGGTTTTGACCTGATATTCTAGAAATATTTTCTTTTTAAGAATATCTTGTTTTGATGTATGTATTTATAGAATTTATGTGTTATATCAATTTTTTTTTTTGATAAATAGGATGTTTTTGTTATGATTCAGGTGGAAACAAAACTTTTAGTAGCAGACAACTCTGGTGCGCGTTGGGCTAGATGTATTAAGGTTTTGGGGGGGTCTAAACGTCGTTTTGCGTCTATTGGTGATATGATTGTTGTGTCGATCATAGATGTTGTTCCTCGTAGTAGAGTAAAGGCGGGCAGTACTCAAAAAGCTGTTATAGTTAGGGTTGCTCAAAATGTTCGTCGTCCTGATGGAAGTAGTTTTAGCTTTGGTACAAATGCTGTTGTTCTTCTTGATGGTTCAAAAGATGTGCTAGCTAGTCGTGTTTTTGGCCCAGTGCCGCGTGAATTGCGTAACAAGGGTTATATGAAAATTGTTTCTTTAGCTGGGGAAGTTATGTAAAGGATTGATGGAATGAAAAAGATTCGTACAGGCGATCGGGTTATAGTTTTAGCTGGCAAAGACAAAGGCAGAATTGGACAAGTTATGAAAGTTTGTCGTAAGTATGGTCGTGCTTTTGTTCAAGGGATAAATATTGTAAAACGGCATCAGCGTCAAACCCCTACTCAGGAAGCGGGTATTTTTTCTAAAGAATCTTCTATAGATCTTTCTAATATTTCTTTGGTTGGTAAGTGTGGTAAGGGCGTCAGAGTTGGTTTTTCGATAGTTGATGGAAAAAAAATTCGTGTAGAGAAGCGTTCTGGGGAGCCTATTTGATGATTGCAGATAAATATGTGCCGCGTTTAAAAAGTGAGTATTTTTCTCGTATTCGTGATGAAATGCAGAAAGAGTTTTCTTATGGGAATGTGATGCAGATTCCAAAAATTGAAAAAGTAGTTGTTAATATGGGTGTTGGTCAGGCGATTTCTGATTCTAAGAAATCAGAAGTTGCTGCTGCTGATCTTGCTTTGATAGTTGGGCAAAAGCCTGTTATTACTCGGGCAAAGCGTTCTATTGCTGGCTTTAAGTTAAGGGAAGGTATGCCAATAGGTGTAAAAGTAACTCTGCGTGGATCAAAGATGTATGAGTTTATTGATCGTTTAATTAATATGGCTCTTCCTCGTTTTCGTGATTTTAGAGGTTTGAATTCTAGGAGTTTTGATGGTTTTGGAAACTTTTCTTTTGGTATAAAAGAGCATATTGTTTTCCCAGAAATTGATTATGATAAAGTTGATTGTGTTTTGGGTATGGATGTGTCAATCTGTACCTCAACTAAGGATGATAAAGAAGCTAAGCATTTGTTAAAGTTATTTGGATTCCCGTTTCCAAGATGATTAAAAGGAGTTTTTAGTATATGGCTAAGGTAAGTTCTATCGAGAAGAACAAGCGCCGTGTTAGAATCGTTTCAATTCAAGCTGCAAAGAGATCTGCTTTGAAGAAGCTAATAATGAATAAGTCTATAACCTTGGAGGAGAGGTTTGCTGCTGTTCTTAAGTTAGGGGCTATGCCTCGTGATGGTTCTAAAGTAAGGATTCGTAATAGATGCGAGGTTTCTGGTAGGGCACGTGGTTTTTATAGGGATTTTCGATTGTCGCGAATAGCTTTTCGTGAGTTGGCCAGTATGGGCAAGATTCCAGGTGTTACTAAGTCAAGTTGGTAAGGAAAAATATTATGAGTTGTTTAGGGGATATGTTGACTCGTATCCGTAACGCTGTCCTTCGTCGCAAATCATCAGTTGTGATTCCTTTTTCAGGATTGCATGCTAAGGTTTTGGATGTTTTAAGAGAAGAAGGATATATAAAGTGTTATGATATAATTGATATAGGAAAAAATAAGCTTCAATTAAAAGCTGATCTAAGATATCACAATGGTGATCCCGTAATACGTGAAATCAATTGTATATCTAAACCAGGGAGGCGTTTTTATTCTTCTTATAAGGATATTCCTCAGATTTATAATGGTTTAGGTATAACTGTTGTTACTACTTCCAAAGGTGTTATGGCGGATCATAAAGCTCGAGAACATAAGGTTGGAGGAGAGGTTTTATGCTCTGTGTTTTAAGTTCTTTCTTCATTGTGCTTTATTCTGATTGGAGTTTTTAAGATGTCTCGTATTGGGAAAAAGTGTATTAAGAACGTTGATGATGTTGATATTGTAATTGATGATCATGTGGTAATTTTTAGCGGTCCTAAGGGACGTTTGTCTTTTAAGCTTATTAATAATGTAAATGTGTCTTTTTCGGATGGTATATTATCTGTTGTGCCTGTAGATAGTTCGAGAAAATCTCGTGCTGCATGGGGCATGTCACGTACTATGCTTAATAACTGTTTGCTTAACGTAAAAAAAGGTCATGAAATTAAGCTTGAGCTTAGTGGTGTTGGTTATCGTTGTTCCATGTCTGAAGGTAATTTAAACTTAAAGTTGGGATATTCCCATGATATTATTTATTCTCCTCCAGAAGGGATTACAATTTCAGTTCCTAAGCCTACCGAAATTATTGTTTTTGGAATAGATAAACAGCAGGTTGGAGATGTTGCTGCTAAGATTCGTGATTATCGAGTTATTGAGCCTTATAAGGGTAGGGGGATTAAGTACAGCGATGAAGTTATTGTTCGTAAGGAAGGCAAGAAGAAATAAGGAGGTCTTTTAATATGGCTGCTAATAAAAAAAATCTTGCTCGTCGTGCCGATCGTATACGTAGAAATCTAAAGCTTGTGTCAAAAGGTCGTTTGCGCTTGAGCGTATATCGTTCGTCTAAACATATATATGCGCAGGTTATAGACGATAAAATAGGACATACCATTGCCTCTGCGTCCAGCTTGAATGATCCTCTTCGTTCTTCTTTAAAGACGGGAGCGAATATTGTTGCTGCTACCGCTGTAGGCAAGTTGTTAGCAGAGCGCGCTGTAGAAGCTGGTATTAAAACTGTTTATTTTGATCGTGGATCGTCTGTGTATTGTGGAGCGCTCGCAGCATTAGCTGATGCAGTTCGTGAAGGTGGAATTGCATTTTGATTTGTAGTGCTTGATGGATTGCGATTTTTTATTGTTTTTTAGAAGGGAATAATTAGTAATGGCACAAAAAGAGCGTTCTCAACGTGATAACTGGCATGATCGTGAAGAGCGTGATAATAATATCGTTGATCGTATAGTATCTATTAATAGAGTTTCTACGGCTCTTCCAGGTGGTCGTCGGTTTGCTTTTTCTGTTTTGGTTGTAATAGGTGATACAAAAAGCAAAGTTGGTTTTGCTCATAGTACTGCTCGTGAAGTACCGGAAGCTGTTCGTAAGGCGACTGAGGCTGCTAAAAATAATATGATTTCCGTTTCATTGTTAGAAGGTCGTACTTTACATCATGATATCACTGGAAGTCATGGTGCTGGAAAGGTGATTATGCGCTCTGCTAAAGCAGGTACTGGTGTTATAGCTGGTGGCCCTGTTCGTGCAGTATGTGAAGTTCTTGGTATTCATGATGTTGTTGCTAAATCTGTAGGTTCTTCTAATTCTCATAATGTGGTGAGGGCTGTTTTTAAAGCTCTACGATCCCAATCTCATCCAAGAGACATTGCTGCTCGTAGAGGTATAAAACACTCTTCTCTTCAAGCAAGGCGTGCTTCTACTGTTTCTGTTGCGAAAGCAGGTACTGTTTCTGATTCTAAGAAATTATGAGGTGATTTATAGTGATTTCTGTTAATGCAAAAAAATAACTGTTAAGCAAATAGGTAGTCCTATTCGCCGTCCTTCTGTTCAGCGTAAAGTATTGATAGGTCTTGGACTGAATAAAATTAATCGTTGTCGTTCTTTAGAAGATACTCCTTCTGTGCGTGGTATGATTAGCGCGGTTAGTCATCTTGTTCGTATTGTTGAATAGTGATAATTAAAGGTTAAAAGATGATGAGATTAAATGAAATTAGTTGTGAAAAGGGGGCTTTTAGAAGCCCTAAACGTGTTGCTCGTGGAATTGGATCTGGCAAAGGAAAGACTGCTGGACGAGGTGTTAAAGGACAGAAATCTAGGTCCGGAGTTAGTATTAAGGGATTTGAAGGTGGGCAAATGCCTATATATAGGAGATTGCCAAAGCGCGGTTTTGTTAATGTTTTTGCATCTAAAATTGCAATAGTATCATTAGGTAAAATACAAGAGTGCGTAGATAAGGGTAAATTAGATTGCTCTTTAGAAATAAATAAAGATTCTCTTGCTTCTTTAGGTCTAATTCGTCGCTCTGATGCCGGAGTTCGCATTCTTTCTGATGGATGTTTAAAGTCTAAGCTTGTGTTGCGTGTTTCAGGCGCTTCTGCGTCTGCTGTCGCTAAAATTGAGAAATTAGGTGGTCAAGTTATTGTAAACTAATATTCTTTAAGCTGATTTTTTTTTTTTTGTATTTTGATGTTTTTTTTGCATCAAAAGAGTCCAATTTGCTATTATTGTGACTTTTTTTTAGTAAGGATATACTATTTATGGCATCTGCAGTAGAGCAATTCGTTTCAAATCTTAGTCTTTCGTCGTTTTCAAAGGCTAAGGATTTAAGGAATAAAATTTTATTTACCATTTTTGCTCTTGTGGTGTGTCGTATAGGCACATATGTGCCCTTACCAGGTATCGATCCTGTCGCTTATGCTAGATCTTTCCAGTCAAAAAGCTCTGGAATATTTGGCCTATTCAATATGTTCTCAGGAGGAGCTGTGGAGCGTATGGCAGTTTTTGCTCTAGGGATTATGCCTTATATATCCGCTTCTATTATCGTTCAATTAGTTGTAGCATCTATTCCTGCTCTTGAGACTCTTAAAAAAGATGGAGAACAAGGTCGTAGGATTATTAATCAGTATACTCGTTATGCTACTGTTCTAATCGGGGCTTTACAGGCTTTTGGACTTGCTGTTGGCTTAATAAATGGTCAAGGCATAGTTTTTGCTTCGGATTCGTTTTTTGTCTTTTCGACAGTTGTTACTCTTCTCGGTGGTACTATGTTTCTTGTATGGTTAGGTGAGCAGATTACCTCATCGGGGGTAGGTAATGGTGTTTCTCTTATTATATTTAGTGGTATAGTAGCTGGCTTGCCTTCTTCTTTTATTAATATTCTTGAGCTAGGTAGAATAGGTAGTATTTCTTCTCTGTTTATAATATTGGTGTTTGCTTTTGTTGTTTTGATCATCGCTTTTGTCGTGTTTTTTGAGAGGGCGCAGCGCCGTTTGTTAATTCAATATCCAAAACGTCAAGTTGGCAATCGCATTTTTCAAGAGGATGTTTCTTATTTGCCTTTAAAGATTAATACTGCTGGTGTGGTCCCATCAATTTTCGCTTCTTCGTTGTTATTATTGCCTACTACTATTGTTGGCTTTATTGATGTTAATTCATCTCCGAAATGGGTAAGTAGTTTAGCTAATTCTTTAAATCACGGCAATCCATTATACATGCTTTTATATTCTATTTTTATTGTATTTTTTTCGTTCTTTTATACTGCTATAGTTTTTGATCCAAAGGATGCATCAGATAATCTTAAAAAAAATGGTGGTTTTGTACCTGGTATTCGTCCGGGTGATCGTACTACAGAATATATTGATAATATTTTGACTCGTATTACTGTTGTTGGCTCTATTTATCTTGTAGTTGTTTGTATCTTTCCAGAAGCGTTAGTTTCTTTTTCTGGAGTGCCTATATCTTTTAGTGGAACTTCAGTTTTAATTGTTGTTAGTGTTATCCTTGATACTATCATGCAGATACAGGGTTATTTAATAGCGCATCAATATGAAGGATTTGTTAAAAAATCTAAATTCCGTAGTAGAAAGAAATGCTGATGTTGGTTGTGTTTCTAGGACCGCCTGGATCAGGAAAGGGGACCCAAGCTTTTCGTTTATCTAAGAAATTAGGTGTGCCGCAATTATCAACAGGGGATATTTTACGTTCTGAGATTAGCAAAAATACTGATATTGGAAAGAAAATACAATATATTATTGAATCCGGATGCTTGGTCCCAAGTGATATTGTGAATAGTCTGCTCTATAATAGGATAAAGTATTCTGATTGTTCTTCTGGATTTATTCTTGATGGTTATCCTCGAACTGTGGATCAAGCATATTCTTTACAAGATTTTCTTTTGTCTATGGGAATGAGTATAAATGCTGTTATTGATCTTGTAGTTGATGATCTTGCTATGTTTAAAAGAATAGAAAATCGTATTTCTAATGCTATTGATTCTAATAAGGCTGCTCGATCTGATGATAAATATGATGTATTTATCAAAAGAATTGAGGAGTATCGCAATGAGTATAAGCCTTTAGCCGATTATTATCGCGTTAGTGGTTGTTTATACAAGATTGATGGTATGTTAGGTATTGATGAAATATCTGATCGTATTAATTCAATTATTGTTTCTGTAGGAAACAAATGCTGTAAAGGTTGATTATTTTTTATTATTTCGTTAAATCTATATTATAGGTTTTGTTTTTGTTTGGATGTATAATAATTAAAAAATTTTAATTATTATGCTTTTGTCGTAATTAATAAGGAGATGTTGGTGTGGCGCGTATTGCTGGTGTCAATTTGCCAAATGAGAAGCGTGTAGTTATAGCGCTTCAATACATATATGGTATAGGTTCAAAGATTTCAAAGGATATTTGTATTAAGTTAAGCATTCCTCCTGAACGTCGAGTATATCAGTTAACAGAATATTATGTTATTCAAATTCGTATAGTTATTGATCAGGAAGGTTATCAGGTTGAAGGTGAGTTGCGTCGAGAGGTTGCTATGAATAAAAAGCGTTTAATGGACTTGGGCTGTTATCGTGGTTTGAGGCATCGTCGTAATCTGCCGGTTCGTGGGCAGCGTACTCATACCAATGCTCGTACTGTAAAAAGAATAGGTAATGGTGTGGTTTTCAAAGTCAAATAGCATATATTATATGTGCTTTTTTATGTTTACTATTTTTTATATGGGAGTTAAATTTGTTTATCTTTTTGATGCGTTTTTATGTGATTGATAGGAGGTCTTATGCCTAAGGTGGAGCCTGTGCGCATTCGGAATCGTGAGAGAAAAAATATCACTTCTGGGATTGCTTATATTGAATCGACATTTAATAATACTAGAATTACCATAACGGATGTTCATGGCAATACTATTGCGTGGTCCTCTCCTAAGGTTGTGGGGTTTTCTGGATCTCGTAAAAACAGTCCATTTGCTGCTCAAGTTGCGACTGAGGATTGTTCAAAGAAAGCTCAGGCTCATGGTATGTCTTTGCTAGAGGTTAAAGTCACTGGATTAGGTGCTGGACGTGACTCTGCTATGCGTGCTTTGCGAGCAATAGGATTTGTTATTGTATCAATTCGTGATATTACTATGATAGCTCATAATGGGTGTCGTCCACGTAAAAGGCGTCGCATTTAACTCCTCTTCGGATAATAGTTTCTGTTTAATATGGTGTTGTCTGGATGTTTATACTGATTATTAGAGATTGAAAGAAGGTTAATGGATATGATCCAGAAGAACTGGCAAGAATTAATTAAACCGAGCAACATTGAATTTAAAGTGCTTGAAAATGAAGAAGAAAATAGGACGATGCTGGTTGCAGAGCCTCTTCCTCGTGGTTTCGGAAATACTTTAGGGAATGCTCTTCGTCGTGTGTTGCTTTCTTCTTTGAGAGGTGCGGCTATAACTGCTGTTCAGATTGATGGTGTTTTGCATGAGATTTCCTCTATAAAGGGAGTTCGAGAAGATCTGACAAATATAATCCTTAATATTAAAGGGATTAATTTAAAGATGTCGGGTGATGCTTCTAGAAAAGTTACTGTATTTAAGCGTGGTCCTGGTGTGGTTACTGCTGGAGATATACAAACTGTCAATGACATCGAGATACTTAATCCAAATCATGTTATCTGTAATCTTGATATAGATGCGGTTGTTCGTATAGAGCTTACGGTTTCTAAAGGTCATGGTTATGTGCCTGCTCAGTATAATAAATCTGAAAATGATCCTATTGGTTTAATTCCTATAGATGGATTGTATTCTCCAATTAAGAAAGCTTCTTATAAAGTAGAAAGCGCTCGTGAAGGGCAGGTTCTTGATTATGATAAATTAAGTATGGTTATTGATACTGATGGCTCTATAAGTGGAGAAGATGCTGTTGCATTTGCTGCTCGTATTCTTCAGGATCAGTTAAGTGTATTTATAAATTTTGCAGAACCTAAAAAAGAAGAAAAAGAAGATATGGACGTTGATCGTCTTCCTTTCAACCCTGCTATGCTGAGAAAAGTAGATGAATTAGAGCTTTCAGTTCGTTCTGCAAATTGTTTGAGAGGAGATAACATAGTTTATATCGGCGATTTGATTCAAAAAACCGAGGCTGAAATGCTTCGTACGGCTAACTTTGGTAGGAAGTCTCTATTTGAAATCAAGAGTGTTTTGGCAACAATGGGGCTATTTCTTGGCATGCATTTGCCAGATTGGCCTCCAGAAAATGTAGAAGAGTTGGCTAAACAGTATGAAGATAAGTGTTAAATTAGAGATAACTATATTAAATAAAATAGGAGGTATGTGATGCGCCACGCTGTGAGTGGACGGAAGTTAAATAGGACTTCTAGTCATCGCAAGTCTATGTTTGCGAATATGGCTGTTTCTCTGATTCATCATGAGCAAATTGTGACTACGCTTCAAAAGGCAAAGGAATTACGTCCAATCGTCGAAAAGCTTGTTACTATAGGAAAAAAACAAAATCTAAGCTCTAGGCGCTTAGCAATATCTAAAATTAGAGATGTTGGTGTGGTTTCTAAATTATTTGGTGTTATAGCCGCTCGCTATGCTGAACGCTCTGGAGGTTATTTGCGAATTATGAAGGCAGGTTTCCGTCATGGTGATAATGCTCAAATGGCCGTAATCGAATTTGTTGATCGGGATTTTGATGCAAAGGGGAAAGATATGGATTATAGAGCCAGCAAGGCAAAGTGATTTATTATTTTTGATTTGTTTTTTAATATTTTATCCTAATTTATGAGAGATTTTTATTCTATTGCTACGTCATGTTTGTTTTTTCTCCTATTTAAATATGTATTTCTTTTGAAGAATATAAGGGAGGAAGATATGGTCGTTTTTGATTATATTTACTTGTTTTGCTAATAATGAATGCTTTTTTATATGTGGGTATGATGTAGGCAAGATGTTCATTTGAATATTGTCTTTTATTGTGGTTTTTTTTGATATATAGATGGGGTTTTTTTTGTCTGAAAATATTAAAAAAGTGGTTCTTGCTTATTCAGGAGGTCTGGATACTTCTATTATATTAAAGTGGCTTCAAGTAGAGAAGAGCTTAGAAGTAGTGGTGTTTATAGCTGATCTTGGTCAGGGAGAAGAGTTACAAATAGCTTGTGATAAAGCTAGGTTGCTTGGCGCAAAAGAGGTTTATGTTAAAGATTTGCGTAGAGAGTTTGTTCGTGATTTTGTGTTCCCCATGTTTAGAGCTAATGCCTTATATGAAGGATGCTATTTGTTAGGAACTGCTATTGCTCGGCCTTTGATTGCAAAATATTTAGTTGATATAGCTAATGAAATAGGAGCAGACGCAATTGCACATGGATCTACTGGCAAGGGGAATGATCAGATTCGTTTTGAATTATCAGCTTATTCATTGGATTCAGATATCAAAGTTATTGCTCCGTGGAGGCATTGGTCATTTAAAGGTAGGCATGATCTTATTGAGTTTGCAGAGAAACATGCGATCCCTATTGATAAAAATAAAATGGGAGAGGCTCCATTTTCAGTTGATACTAATTTATTACATTCTTCTTCTGAGGGTAGAATCCTTGAGGATCCATCGCAACAGGCGCCAGAATACGTATATAAGACTACTATGTCTCCTGAAAAAGCTCCTGATATTTCAACTTTTATTAATATTGGATTTAAAAATGGAGATGCTGTTTCTATTAATGGTGAATTTATGCAGCCGGAGATATTGTTGGAAAAATTAAACCAATACGGCTGTTCTAACGGTATTGGTAGAATTGATATGGTAGAAAATAGATTTATCGGCATCAAATCTCGAGGGATATATGAGACTCCTGGAGGTACTATTCTAATTGCTGCACATCGTGCTATTGAGTCAATTTGTTTGGATGCAGGATCTAGTCATTTAAAAGATGATTTAATGCCTCGATATGCTGAGATTATTTATACAGGTTTTTGGTTTTCTCCTGAACGAGAGATGTTGCAGGCATTAATTGATAAGAGCCAAGAATGCGTAGAGGGTAGTGTTGAATTAAAACTTTATAAGGGTAATGTAATAGTTGTTAGCCGCAAAAGTGATAGATCTTTGTATTCTGATCAACTCGTAACTTTTGAAGACGATGCGGATACGTATGATCAGAAAGATTCTGAGGGTTTTATAAAGTTGCATGCTTTGCGCTTGCGTACTATTGCTAGGCGTAAAAAATATTTAAATATAATTAAGTCAGAATCTGATTGATTGTATCGTCGTTTTTGATCTTCATGATAAAAATTTTAAAGATTTAATCTGAATATATGTGTATTAGGTATATTTATCCTTAATGTAGATGATTTAGATTTATAAAGTAGAAAGATATAAAATATATGCAAATTCGCAATGTTGCTATTATTGCTCACGTAGATCATGGGAAGACAACATTGGTTGATGAGCTTCTTAAGCAGTCTGGAATTTTTCGTGATAATCAGCATGTTGTTGAACGTGTTATGGATTCTAGCGACCTTGAAAAAGAGCGTGGTATTACTATTCTTGCAAAGGTTACTTCTGTTGTATGGAAGAAAGTGCGTGTTAACATAGTTGACACTCCTGGTCACGCTGATTTTGGTGGTGAGGTTGAGCGTATTTTGTCTATGGTAGATGGTGTTGTTGTTCTAGTTGATTCAGCAGAAGGTCCAATGCCTCAGACTAAGTTTGTTGTCGGTAAAGCTTTAAAAGTGGGCCTTCGTCCAATAGTTGTTGTTAATAAAATAGACCGATCTGATTCTCGTGCTGATGAGGTTGTAGATGAGGTTTTTGACCTATTCGCATCTTTAGATGCGAATGATGATCAACTTGATTTTCCTATTCTTTATGGCTCTGGTCGTGCTGGATGGATGAGTGATTCGCCTGATGGTACACAAGATCAGGGTTTAGCTCCTCTTTTTGATCTTATACTTAAACATGTTCCTGAACCAGTTATTGGTGAGGGAGAATTTAAGATGATAGGCACTATTTTAGAAAGAAATCCATTTTTAGGTCGTATTATAACTGGTCGTATTCATTCTGGTATTGTTAAATCTAATCAAAACATAAAGGCTTTAAGCCCTGACGGTTCTTTAGTAGAAAATGGGCGTATTTCTAAAATACTTGCTTTTCGTGGTATTGAGCGTCAACCAGTTGATGAGGCATCTGCAGGAGACATAGTCTCTATAGCTGGATTAGTTAAAGCTACTGTTGCTGATACTTTCTGTGATTTATCAGTTGTTGAACAATTAGAAGCTCAACCTATTGATCCGCCAACTGTAACTATGACCTTTCTTGTTAATGATTCTCCTTTTGCTGGTATTGAAGGAGATAAGGTAACGAGTCGTATGATACGAGATCGTCTTTTTAAAGAAGTAGAAGGTAATGTAGCTTTAAAAGTTGAAGAAAGTAGCTCTAAAGATTCTTTTTTTATATCTGGACGAGGGGAATTACAACTTTCTGTCTTGATTGAGACTATGCGTCGTGAAGGCTTTGAGCTTGCTGTTTCTCGTCCTCGTGTGGTGATGAAAAAGGAAGGGGATGAGATTTTAGAACCAATTGAAGAAGTAGTTATTGATGTCGATGAAGAATATTCCGGATCAGTTGTACAGCGAATGACTTTGTATAAATCTGAAATCATGGAAATGCGCCCTTCCGGTGTTGGACGTGTTCGTCTTGTATTTCTTTCTCCTACTCGTGGTTTAATTGGATATCAGTCAAAATTGATGACTGATACTCGTGGTACGGCTGTTATGAATCGATTGTTCCATTCTTATAGTCCCTATAAAGGTGAAATAGGTGGGCGTACTAATGGTGTTTTATTGTCTAATGATGAAGGTAAGGTAGTTGCATATGCTTTATTTAATTTAGAGGATCGTGGATCTATGATTGTAGAGCCAGGTGATAAAGTATACAAAGGGATGATAGTTGGAATTCATACTCGAGACAATGATTTAGAAGTAAATGTTCTAAAGGGTAAAAAATTAACTAATATGCGTGCATCAGGGAAAGACGAGGCTGTCAAACTGGTTCCAGCTACTAAGATGACTTTAGAACAGGCTTTATCTTGGATAGAAAATGATGAGCTGGTGGAAGTAACACCTAAATCTATTCGTTTGAGGAAAATATATTTAGATCCTAATGAACGCAAAAGACAAGGGAAGACGTTAGATTCAGTTTATGGTTTTTGATATTAATTGCTGAATAAATTATTATAATGCAGCTATAATTATTTAAATTATCTTTATATTTTTTGTTTAATTAGGATATATATTTTAGATATCGCAATGGATGATGTTTTTTAGTTAAATGCAGCATGCTCATGATAATATAGGAGAAGATTTTATGAAATTAGATGAGATATCTATTGGTATAAATGCTCCAACTGATGTAAATGTTTTGATCGAAATTCCACTAGGTGGTCATTCTATAAAATATGAAATGGATAAGAATAGCGGCCGTCTTGTCGTTGATAGATTTATTTCTACTTCTATGTTTTATCCAGGAAATTACGGTTTTATTCCTCATACATTATCTGATGATGGGGATCCTATTGATGTTATTATATATAGCGCAGATTCTATATTACCAGGCGCTGTTATTAGTGCACGTCCTATTGGTGTAATGAAAATGGAAGATGATGGAGGTATGGACGAAAAAATCATAGCTGTGCCATCAAAACATATAACAAATTTATATGATTCAGTTAAAAGCTATAAGGATATTCCTAACGCATTTTTACAAAAAGTAGAGCATTTTTTTAAAAGTTATAAGGATCTTGATTCTGGAAAATGGAGTAAATTAGATGGTTGGGAAGGAATTGATGTTGCGCACAAGTTAATAGAATCTGCTATTAATAGATATACTAAATAGTTATTAGATTTGTTGTTCTAGAATTTCCATTAAATCTTTTTTATTTGCATCAATATGAAGTTTTTTTGATGAAATACGTTCTCCGGATATAATTTTAATGGAAGACTTTTTAACTGATAATATTTTAGAGAGCATTTTTATCATCTCTTGATTGGCTTTGCCTTTTTCTGGAGGTGAATTTACTTTGATTTTAATATAAACACTACTGTTTTGTAGAATTTTAAGTGATACTAATCCACTTCGTTTTGCATTAGAGATAATTTGCACATCAATTATAAACATTAGTTTTAAATAAAAACATCCCAATAAATCATATTATTCAATAGATATTGAAGTGTATATATTATAATCAAAGCCAAAAGAGGTGATAGATCTATAATATATCCAAAATTTTGTTTAATTATTGGAATATTCTGTCGAATTAGATTTAAAAGAGGATCTGTTATTTTAAATAGAAATTGTCTTATTAAGTTAACTAATGAGTTTGATGTATTGAACACGTTATAGTCGTATAGAAAAGAAAATATAAATCGTATTAACAGAGTTTTCTCATATAATGTCAAAATAATATAAATGATTTTTAAAGTAATGTTCATCTTATATTCCTTAAATGTATTATTAGGAGTTTATTTGCAATATATGCTTAATCTAACATATTTCTCATAGTCATAATTAATATTATAAACAATCTCATAAAAATAAATATTTTTATTTCAGAAAAAATTACATTAGTTACGATATTTAATTTGCTAAACTCTTAATTAGAACATGTTTATATATAAACATATTATATATTTACAATTAAGATTAATAAAATATTTTTTATTTATTTTGACAATTAATAATATTATAATACAAATGTATCTATAATTTTATTTTAATATATCAATATTAATAAATTTAATATAATAATTGTTAATATTGATAAGATTAAAAATATTCTGGTTTTTTTTAATTCTTTTGTGATTTGTTCTAATTTTTTATTACTATTATCAGAATTTTCTTCAATAACATCCATTAATGTTTGTATAGATGAAAGTACTCTCGTATCACCATTTTTTAATATAGAATAAACTGTGCTTGCATCTTTCATTTCGCAATAAATATCAGCTCTAAATTCTCTTATATCGATTTTTATATCTCGTATATCGTTTTTTATATATGTTAGATCATTGTTTTTTTTTGCTGTATTGATGGAATTGTTATTTTTATTCGCGGGTATTTTTTGAATTTTATTTTTTGGAATTTCATTAGAACTCATTTTATTATCCTTAATAAATTCTATATTTTTCATTGCTACAAATTATATCATCAAATCGTTGTATTAAATATGTTTTTTGTATTTTTTTCCTGATATAATCGATATTTCAATAAAATATTAGGATTTTAAGAATATTTTTGGTAAAATAGTGTAAATTTTAATAATATAATATCGAATATATTTTGTTTTTTTTAATACTATAGTTATGAATATACATATTGTATTTGTAATTTCATATTATAAAAATATAAAATTAGGTTTTCATGTTCATAAAACATGTAAAATTTAATTTAATAACCTTAATAAAGTTGTTGTTATATTACATAAATATGGGGATTAGAAATTAAAATATAAGCTGTGTATTATGCATTATCTATTTTAAATAGTAATGCTTTAATATTACTTATTCTTAGAGAACTGTTAGTTGAGGAAAAGTTTTTTCTTTATTTTTGTATTATGTATCTAAGAAAACAAACTTTATAATCTATGCAATAATTATGTTTCTTTTAAACATTTTTTTGTTTTTAAATGCATTCGGATTATAATTATTCTTATAAGGATATTTTATGGACGAGAAAGTTCGGATTGATAGCTCTAAAAGAAAATATGTGCTTCAATCTCTTGAGGATATGCGACGCAAACTTTTAGATCGTACTGTGCGAAATAAGCTATTGAATTTCCCAATAAATCAAAATTTATATGCGTTGCGAATTATTAATACATCTCCTAATCAGCTATATCAGCAAATTTTTAGAGAAGATGTGATGAAATTTGCAACGATTCCTATGCCAACTCGCAAAGAGATTCAAGAATATAATCTTTCATCTTCTGGTGATTTTCGACCTATAGATGAACAATTATGGGCTGATAGATTATGTGTTAATGTAAATTATGATTTGCCTATGGAGTATAAATTCGATGATGAAGAGAATAATTATGAGACTATTAAAAGGGTAAGAGACGTAGTTATTAAGCATATAAAAGAGAATAATTCTCTAATTAATATCAATGATTTAGAAGGGAAAATAGGTTTTAGCTTAAATAAATTAACTTCTATTGTCCAAAATTACGGTTATAAGGATTTAGAGGATTTTCAGTGTTCTATAAGAGATGGTTCTCCTTTAAAACCACGTCATTTTCAGATTCGTTTGTCTGATAATCAGATACAGACTTTTTATTTTCCTGATAATTTGGATGTTGTATTAAGATCAATAAATGAGAAATCACAAAGCTCTATAAGGGAAACTGGAACTTCTATACTTTATATTGTTTTAGGTTTTTTAGAATGGTATGAAGCGGACGATTATGAAAATCCAAGATTAGCTCCGCTTTTTACAATACCAGTGTCTTTAGAAAAAGGTAATTTAGCTTCTCAGCCAGGGATAAGTCAATATCACTTGCGCTATACAGGTGAGGAAATACTTCTAAATTTATCTTTAAAAGAAAAATTACAAAGCGATTTTGGTATTATTTTACCTCCTATTACAGAGGGTATGTGGCCGGAAGACTACTTTATTCAAATTCAGGATATTATAGACAAAAGCAAATCACATTGGGCAATTAGACGTTATGGTGTCTTAGGATTATTAAACTTTAGTAAGATGTTGATGTGTCTTGACCTTGATTATGTCCGTTGGCCTGAGGGGAAAGATAGTATACTTAATCACGAGATAATTCAGCGTCTTTTTATTGCTCAGTCTTCGGATAATGATAAAG
Source organism: Candidatus Liberibacter americanus str. Sao Paulo (assembly GCF_000496595.1). Lineage (NCBI taxonomy): Bacteria > Pseudomonadati > Pseudomonadota > Alphaproteobacteria > Hyphomicrobiales > Rhizobiaceae > Liberibacter > Candidatus Liberibacter americanus. Next base: position 1,051,512 of record NC_022793.1, on the reverse strand, counting down.
ATACTATAGGATCTAACAAAGATACAGAGTATAAAATCGATGAAATAGAAGATATTCATCATAATTTTCCTTTAATTGATGATGCTGATAGTTCTCAGCATAGTGCTTTAATTGATGTTATTAATGGTAAGAATCTAGTTATTGAAGGTCCTCCTGGAACAGGGAAATCACAGACTATTACAAATATTATTGCTACTGCTATGTTGCACGGCAAAAAAGTTCTTTTTTGTGCCCAGAAAATGGCTGCAATTGAAGTAGTAAAACAACGTTTGGCAAAAGCTGGATTAGGAGATTTTTGTTTAGAATTGCATAGTCATAAAGCACATAAACGTGCTGTTATTGAGGATCTTCGCAAGATAATTGATAATAGAAATATAAAAGAAAATCCGAAAGAAATTGACACAGAAATTGCCCGATATGAAGAATTAAAATTACAATTAAATTGTTATGCTCATGAGATAAATCAAATTTGGAAAAAAAGTGAATTAACTATTAATCAGATTTTGATGAGAGCTTCTAGATATCGTTGTGAATTAAAATTAGATCCTGCACAGTTACATATAAAAGGTTTATCTGGAGAAAACGCAGATCGTTTATATAGATCTCGTCTTGAAGATCAAGTGAAAACGTTTAAAGATTCTGTTATGGAATTTCATAAACAGGCTGGCGAAAATATGGAATTAACTAGTCATCCTTGGTATGGTGTACATAGCTCAGAAATTCATGTATTAAATTATCGTAATGCTATTTCGTCATTAAGAAATTGGCAATCTACACTTATTGATTGGCAGAAAAATTATTACAATTTTATGGATAGATATGCTATTACGGATAAGATGCAGCATTTATTGTGCTGGCAAGAGCAACTTTTGCTTGAATCTGATAAAATGCCTGTTTTATCTAAATCTGTTGATTTTGAAGCATTTAAAAAATTTGATGATGAATCCATAGCCTCTATTCAGAAATGGATAGATGATTTTAATCATATACGAGATAATTTTTCTAATATTAAGCCTTATTTATTTACTAAGAAATTAGATGATTTAAGGAAATTTGATGATGTACCAGTTTTTGCCGATTTGTGCAAAGAATTTGGTATTAGTGCCGATATTTCTTTAGGAGATATAAGCGTTCTTATATCTTCTTTGCAGGAGATAATGGCATCTTGTGATAAATATTGGGCATTATTTTCAGAATTAATACAAAATTTCCCGCCGTCTTTTTCTAAAAATATTGTTGCTAATAGGCAAGGTTTCCAAAATATTGTGTTGTTGATGGATTTAGCCGTTGAATTACCCGTATCATTATTGCGTTATAGAGATAGCTTGTTTGATAATGATGCTATAGATTCTACACTAGAAGAGTTATCTGAAAGGCTAGATTCTTTGAAGGTTCTCCAAGAATCTTTACGTGATATTTTTAAAATAAAAAAACTTCCTAGTGCGGAAGTTTTGCAAAGACTGAACAAGGAACTACATTCATCAGGATTGTTTTCATCATTTAATGCTTCATGGAAAAATGCTAAAAAATCTCTTCTTGAGTTGGCAAAAAATCCTAGTATTTCTTGGAAGTCACTTTACGCAAATTTGCCAAGTGCTTATCAATTTGTTGTTGAGAGGGATAAACTTGAAAAGAGAAATTTTGGTAACATTTTAGGAGAGCATTATCAAGGTTTAGGAACTGACGTTATCGCTCTACAAAAAATAAGGAATTGGTATCGCAGGGTACGGCAAGTTTGGCGTGATAATCCTGGACTATCTGTTGTACCAGCCGATAGATTTTTAATAATAGATAGCCAACTTTTCAAAGGCATTCAGAAACTTCAATCTGATGGATTAAGTAAGAAAATAACTAGTGTTCTTGATAGTATTCTTGAAATTGAAAAAATATTGCCACAACAAAAAGTATTTCAAGATCTTTCTGCCATGTTTATTGGCGAAAACAATATTTTCATTCCTATTATTAAAAGGTTATCTGATTCTTTCTCGCCTTTACAAGCTTGGTTTAAAGGGGATGATATTATTTTGCGAGATGCTAAAGAGATAGGACAGCAATTACATACAATACAGAAACAAAGATTTGATTTGGAAGAAAGATCTGTAATCATAAGTTTGTTCGGGAAAGATGTTAGACCTAGTGTTATTAATGCATACGATAAAGAGACGTCTCGGTGTTTTGCTATAATTAATAGCACATTAGAATTTGCAAATTCTATAAAACAAAATGTATTGTTTGATGCTTTGCTGATAGGTATTAGTCATGTACATGATCGTAATTCTTATAACAATCTATTAAAAGATTTAAAAAATTTAAAAAACATCTGGCAAAAACAGATTGATAAGCGTGAATTATTTATACAGGATACGCAACTTGATATATCACAATGGATTTCACGTTGTGATGATAATCTTGTAAAATTAATTGCACGTAATGAAGATGCTGTTAATAAGCCTAGATGGTTAAATGGATGGATAAATTTAATGCATATGGTTCAAGATATGCAAGATAATGGATTGCATTCGATTCAAGAAGCGGTTTTTGATAATACTATTGGTGTTAAACAATTAGAATCATGTCTGCTTGCTGTTATATATAATCAACTCGCTCATGAGATTTTTACTGATAAACCACATTTGATGCATTATTCAGGTGTGCAATTTTCTGCTAAGCAGAAAAGATTTCGTGAATATGACAAGAGTTTGCAATTGCATCAAAGAACGCGTATTGCGAGCGTAATTGGAAATCAAAAGATTATTCAAGGAATTTCAGGAGGGCGTAAGTCTGATTATACTGAGTTATCTTTAATTCGCAGTGAATTAGGTAAAAAGGCGCGTAATATTCCAATTAGACAATTAATTTCTAGGGCTAAGAATTCTTTATTGCAATTGAAGCCTTGTTTTATGATGAGCCCTATGTCTGTTGCTAGCTATTTGGAACCTGGGGATATACAGTTTGATCTTGTCATTATGGATGAATCTTCTCAGATTAAACCAGAAGATGCTTTAGGTGTTATTGCTCGCGGCAAACAAATCGTTGTCGTAGGAGATCCTAAACAGCTACCCCCTACTAGATTCTTTGATCATGATAGCGACGATCAGGAAGATTATGATGAGGATATCGCAGCAGTCAGTCAAACTGAGAGTATTTTAGATGCTTTATTGCCTTTATTTTCAATGCGTAGATTGCAATGGCATTATAGATCGCTCAATGAAAATCTTATTGCTTGTTCGAATTATCATTTTTATGACAATGATCTAATCGTTTTTCCATCTCCTTATACTAATGCAGATATGTATGGAATCGATTTTACTCATATAAAAAATGGCAAGATGATAGATCAGTGTAATCCTGAAGAAGCTAAAGTTATAGCGCTAGCCGTAAAAGAACATGCAATTAAATATCCTCAAGAATCTTTAGGGGTTGTTGCAATGAATGCTAAGCAGCGTGATCAGATTGAGAATGCAATCAATAAATTATGTCGTAATGATATTGTAGTAGAGCAAGCTATTAGTAAGTTGCGAGTTCATCGGGATCCGTTTTTTGTTAAAAATCTAGAAAATGTTCAAGGAGATGAACGGGATACAATTTTTATTTCATTTACTTATGGCCCAAGTGAGGCAGGAGGGCGTGTTTTTCAACGTTTTGGTCCTATTAATTCTGATATTGGTTGGAGACGTCTTAATGTTATGTTTACTCGTGCTAGAAAACGAATCAATGTTTTTAGTACAATGCGATATTTAGATGTTTTGGTTGATATAGATTCGAAGCGTGGAGTTCGTGTAATGCGTGACTTTTTGCGTTTTGCTGAGACAGGATTCATGGAACATTCTTCTAAAGATATTGATAGAAAACAAGATACTGATTTTGCTGTATCTGTAATGGCTAAACTTAAAAAAGAAGGTTTTAGTTGTGATTCTCAACTTGGAAATATGGGATTTTCCCTTGATGTTGCTGTGCGTGATCCATCTAATCCAGGACAATACTTAATGGGTATTGAATGTGATGGAGCAGTTTATAATTCTGCTAAATCTGCAAGAGATAGAGATCGTCTTAGACAGGAAGTTTTAGAGAGAATGGGTTGGAAAATTCGACGTATTTGGTCTGTAGATTGGTTTACTAATCCGGATGAGGCTATTGATCCTATCATTCGTGAATTACGTCAATATATTAAGCATTAGTAATTTTAATACTTAAGAAAACTGATTATTTTTTATATTATAGCACTTATAGTATATTTATAAATTATTTATATTATGTTTTTTAATTTGATTTTATCATATATAAATTTTAAATATCTTTTATTATATCACTAAATATATTATCTGATGCTTACTTTTAATTTGTCTTAATATTCTTGTTTATTACTAATCGATGAATTAGCTTGTTAAATTATGAGCTGCAATACTTTAATAATTAGTTTTTCTTTGTGTATTGAATTTAAATAGTTTTGTAAGAAATATTTTTTTTGCCATTTATTATTATTTATGGAAGTTTCAATATTATTATATATGAGATTATAGAAGATTATTTATCTTGCTAACTTATATAGGAATGTGTTTGATGCAAAAAGATATTTTATATGTTGTAGTATTTGTCTTATTTATGGAAGGTTGTACCATTATAAATGGTTATAATAAGTCTGTCACTAATGAAAGCAAAACTAAAATAATCATTAATAAAAAATCTACTTTAAATACTGTAGACCAAGAATTTTTAAAACAGAAAAAGCGAAACTTTGTTTTTTCCAAAAAATCTATTTGGAAATTTAATTCTGATATTTACTTTAAGGATTGGGGTTATGCAGTTAGTGATCACGATCGTATTATTGAAAGCATCAAGGAAAGTGGTGGAACTATAGAAGCAGTACAAGCAGCTGAATATTTATCACGGAACATTGAACCTGCTTATGTTAGCGGATATCAGAGAGAAGGTTTAATAGATATTTTATATATTGAATATCCTACGAGGGCTAATGAAAATAGTGGAATTATATTGGTGCCTGCCATAGGCAAGCCTATTGATATTGAGCATACTTTTGATAAAAATTTTAATTTAAGTAATTCTTTGACTTGGAAAAGGTTTTCAAAGAATAATCCGGTCGTTTTACCTTATTCTTTAGGAGGACTTTTAAGGAAAGAGCAGAATGATAAAGGAATAAAACTGATTTTCCCTTATGCTTTGAGATCTTGTCATGGTTGTGACGATGTTGCTTTTATGGATGTTGGTTATAGTTTTACAAATAAAGGTGAATTTATAGGGAGTTACTTATCTGGGATTAGGGATATCAATAGATAAAGTGATTTTTTTGTTTTTTAATTTTAATATCTATTGTTTTATATCATGAATTTTTCTAAATATATCATTGCTAAAGCGTAAATGATTTTTTTGCATATTACAAAAGAATGATTTAATTTATGGTTGTATGATGCAATTTTATGACTTAATTATGACATATTATACTGAAAAAAATGTTTAATTTGATTTTTAATAAGTTTTATCAAACATATGTTTTATATATCCGATATTTACTATCGTTATTCTATAACTATTCATATGGAATAGTACATTTCAAATTCAATAGGTGAAGGACTTTTTTCTAATCGCATTACTTCTTTCATTTTAAATTCGATAAATGAATCAATTAGATCATCATCAAAAACATTTCCTTCTTTTAAAAAATCTCGATCTTTGTCTAGATTTTCTAGAGATTCACGTAATGAATTGCACATTTTTGGCGATTTAATTAGTTCTTTTTGGTATATTTTACTAGTATTTTTTATATTTTTTCTAGGGTTTATTTGGTTTTTAATGCCATCTAATCCCGCCATGAGGATTGCAATAGGGGCAAGATATGGGTTTGATGTTAGGTCAGGGAATCTTATATTTATTTGTTTGTCGCTTATTTTTTTATCAAATGGAATTCGAAAAGATACTGATCTATTATTGTTTGGATAACCTAGTTGTATTTGCGAATCATTAAAATAAAGTAGGCGTCTATATGAATTGGTTGAAGAATTTGTTAAAGCATTTATAGCTTTGCTGTGTTTAATAATTCCTCCTATGTAATATAAGCAATTATTAGAAAAACCTTCATATGCGTCTCCAGCAAAAATAGGTATTTCATTCTTGTGAATTGACATATTTAAATGTATTCCTGAGCCGTTGTTGGAATTTGTTGGTTTAGGCATAAAGCTAGCAGTTTTACAATAGGAATCTGCTACCTGACGTACTGCATATTTATATTTCTGAATATTATCTGAGGAGTGTAATAATGTATCAAATTGCAAACTCATTACATGCTGAGCAGGATTTTCTTTATGATGATATTTTGTTACTATAACACCCATGTTTTTTAAAGATGTTACGATTTCAGATCGCATGTCATGTAGTCTATCCTGAGGAGGCAATGTATATCCGCCATTATTTCTATCTATGTTATTCCCTGTATTTCTCTCTATATTAAGTCCGATTAGTGGAAATTCAGAAGATTCTAGTGCAAATCCTGCTTCTTCAGGCAAAACTTTAAAATTAACGCTATCAAATATAAAAAACTCAGTTTCCATTTCTAAAAGTATTTTATCGCCTATTTTTGTGTTTTTTAGGTATTCTATTGCCTTTTTTGCAATATGGCGAGGATCCTTGCTATAAGGTTTATTATTTATAGAATCGTATATATCACAAATTAGAACCATTGTTGATTGCGCATAAAATGGATCTATATGCATTGTTTTCAGATCAGGCATTAAAACAAGATTGGATAGCTTAACAGATTTCCATCCTTCTATTGAAGAAGCATCAAATAGTATACCATTAAGAAGCAGTTCTGCACTTATCAAAAAACTATCCATCGATATATGATGGAATTTCCCCTTTAAGTCAGTAAAACGAAAGTCCACAAATTTAATATCTTCTTGTTTGATTTTTTGTATTATTTTATTTGCTTCATCAATCATTTGATTTGTTCCCTTTTATTCTGATTATAGAGCATATAATCATAAATATTGTGTTTTTATATTTAAATAAGATATGTTTTCGTGTTAAGTTATTATTTTTTTTAAAGAGATTATTTATCTCCAATGTTTACGTATCTAAAAAATAATTTTTTGGAAAATATCTAATTTAAGAAATTCTAGTAACGATATAATATGATACTAATAATAATATATTCAGAAGTTCTTAACCAGCTATTCAATTTTTTTGCTAATAATATATAAAAATTATTTATTTAATTTCGTTGATTTTGAAAAAATACGTTCGTATCATTTTAATGACTATGATTATATAAGCATGATATAAATTAAATATTATCATTTTCTTGTATTATATTTGCTTATTCCATATTAAAACAAAATCAATTTACTGTATGTATAATTGTTTTTCGGCTATTTTCATTCATATTATTATAAAATAATATAATTGTTGATATATTTGATATGAGCTTTAACAACATTGGGCACATTAAAGTTAGTGATGGTTTCGTCTTCTTTCATTGCTGAAGCATAAATTTAAACAGCTATATTACAAGGATAAAATGTTTCATACGTTAAAGTTTATTATCAAGATCTTACTGAATATGAGAAAATAAAAAACATTGTAAAATAGTTTATGAAGAGATGATAATATATCAATTAATACAATAAATTATGCTGTAAATGAATGGATTGAATTAAAAATCCAACAAAGTCGATAATCTTAATTATTACTTGCTGATATCTATATTTAATATTTTTATCGAAATATGTTTTGAGATTTATACTGTATATTGCATCAACTTACGCCAATTGGGTTATTATTTGCTATTTTACTTTTTAGACATTATCATTTGATTTTTTACCTCTTCCTTGTTCCTCTATTTTTGACTTGGATTATAATAGCTAACATTTATATTTCTATATTCTTATTATGCTTGTTACTTATTTATTAAAAGTTTAAATATATTTATTATAAGTTGAGTATTATGCAAAGATATACACTTTTTAGAGTAATTTTTTGAAGTTTGTAATAAAAATTGGATAAATATCATAAAAAATCTCAGTTGATTAAACGATGAAAAAATATTTTTTCAGTTTTATTATTTTTATCATTAAGGTTGTTATGATCTGTTTATTTGAATTAGCGTTTTATAAAGTAATCAGTTAATATGTGAAGTGATACAATATAAAATATTTCAGAAAAGCATAGCTTTTTGATAGCAGTACTAGCAATCTATGCTAATGCTTTTTTGATTAAAATTGATATCAATGCCACGATATGGTTACGGCATGAAGATGGGTTTTTCCTTGTTTATTTGATATTTTTATTCATAATACAATTGTATTTGTCCTGAATAGAAGGTTTATTGATTGTGCATACAGAGAGATGTTTCGCTATATCATTGGTATTGCATATTGTTTTATTAGCTCTGTTTTATGTAATTTTAAGCGTTAAAACATTGAGTTTAACTTCTGATATTCTTTTTATGGAAAGATCAGATCATCAATCTGCAAATCATAAAAAAGATGATATGGCTGAAAAAGAACATATTATTAATTCGCAGGTGGAAAATGGATCAGAAATATTTAATAAAGATGACCGTCATTATAATAAAAAGAATGAATTATATAAAGAAATTTCTAAAGTTAATAGTGATGTAAAGACACTTTCAGTTTTTGATAGATCGAATCATCTTGATTTTGATGATGGAAGTAATGCGTCAAGTAAAACTTCTTTTATTGCTCCTATTTTGAATAATAGTGCTGAAAAGAAAGGCCATATTGAAAATAAATTTAATGTTAATCGTAGATCAGTAAAAAAAAGAAAAGCAAATAAAATTTCTTCTAAAAGCAGGGTGAAAGTTGATCATATTATTAATCGTGCAAATGGTAAGAATAAGTTATCTCATGCGGTAAAAAAACGTATTAATTATCCTATTCATCAAAATGAGACAGATATTATACGTAGCAAGATTATAAAAAATTGGAATATTCCGCCTGATTTGAAAAAGTTAAGAAAAGTGCATATTAAAATTAATTTGCGATTTAAGAAAGATGGTTATATCCTTGAAAAACCATATATTAAGGTTGTTGGCGGCACTACAATTATAAATAGAATACTAACAGATAACGCATTTAGAGCCGTTATGAAGTCACAACCATTCTATCTTCCAGCTAATAATTATGATAATTGGCGTAATATTACACTTAACCTTAATCCATCTAAAATGTAGTATTTACTTTTATTGGTTATTATATACTGTTAGAATAGTTCATAGAGTGATAATTTTCTTTATGTTTTTTGTAATTTGAAGGGTATAATTATGAGGATAAATTTCTATCTATTATTGGTTTTTATTAGTAGCTTTTTTGTTTTTCCAGCACAGGCTTTAGTGAAAATTAATACTAATAATCCTAATTATTCTCCTATATCAGTTGCAGTAACAGATTTTATTTCATTGGATAAATTGGGGATTGAATTTTCAGAAGTTATATCATCAGATCTTGATAGATCAGATTTATTCGTGCGAATACCTAAAGGTAGCTTTCTGCAAAAGATTACGAATCCAGATAACAAGCCTCTTTTTGAGTATTGGGATGATCTAAAAGCCCAAGTACTAGTTACGGGTCGAGTAATTAAAGAAGGAAGCAATCGCTTGCGTGTTGAATTTCGTTTATGGGACGTCAAAAATCGTAAACAAGTGTTAGGAAAGAAACTTTTTTCCCTTCCAGAAGATTGGAGGACCGTTGCACATACAATATCCGACCATATTAATCAAATTATCACTGGCTATAAGGGTTCTTTTAATACAAGAATTTTGTTTGTATCTGAAAATATAGTTTCTGGTGAGACGAAACGTCGTTTATCTGTCATGGACAGAGATGGCTTTAATATACGTTATTTAAAGTCATATAGTAATAGCATTTTCACTCCCCATTTTTCACCTAATCAGCAAAAGATAGCATATGTATCACATGATAGTGAAGGCCTTCCTAAAATCTATCTAATGGATACTAGGACCGAAAGACAACCTAAGATTGTTGGAAATTCCCGCGGCATGGTTTTTTCTCCTAGTTTCTCCCCTGATGGTAGTCATATTATTATGGGAGTACAAAAAGATGAATCTATTGATATTTATACCTTAGATTACTATTCTAATATTGTAAAACGTTTAACAAATACACTATTTGTAAATATCTCTCCTTCTTATTCGCCTAATTCTTCACGAATTGTTTTTTCAAGTGATAGAGAAGGCAATCAACAGCTATATGTTATGAACTCAGATGGATCTGATCAGCATCGTATTTCTCTTGATAAAGAATCATCATATTTTGATTGTGTATGGTCTCCTCGGGAAGATCTTATTGCATTTACTAAATTTTCCAATGGAAAATTTAGTATAGGCGTAATGAATAGTAATGGTTCAAAAGAGCGTATTATTATAACAGATAATAATATTCAAAGTCCTTCGTGGTCACCTAATGGTCGTTCATTGATTTTCGTTAGAAAAAATGTCAATGAATTAGGATCAAAATTATATTCAATTGATTTAAATGGAAGAAATGAAAGTATGATTAATACTCCTGAGTATGCTTCAGATCCTCATTGGGTATCAGTAATGGGTTGATTATATTTCTGTGTATTTTATCTATATGGTAGAATTCGTTTATTTATAAAAATATATTTTCTTATTTGATCAAGCTTTAATTTTTAATATTATCTGATATTTAAATTTTAAACTATGCAAAAAAAATATGATAGTGAAAGGATATTTTATGAAGAGTATTTATATTTTTAATTTCAGTTTTTTTGTGATTTTTTTTCCGGGAATTCTCATGATTAATGGTTGTCAATTAAATTATAAGTTTATTAACGATTCGTCTGTTTCAAAATCAGATCCTGATATTATTGATATATCTACTAAGAATTATGACTTATCTAATTCTATTGGTAACACTGTGTTTTTTAATGATTCTTCGCATTCAATACGTCCTCAGGATATCCAAGTATTATCAGCTTTAGGCTCTTGGCTTGAAACTAACGACTGTGATTTTATAATAGAAGGTCATACGGATGCTATAGGTACTCGCAACTATAGTTTTGCTTTAGGTCTTCGTCGTGCACAATCAGTTTTTAATTATTTTTTAGCTAGAGGCATTAATTCTTCTCGTATGAAGATTACTTCATATGGCAAAGAATCTCCTGCTGTTTTTGGTCAAGATGAAAATTCTTTTTCTAAAAATAGACGTGTTGTTATCGTTTTGAAAAGATGTAGATAATTTTATGATACTTATATAGTTTGATTGTTTTATTTAAATGATTTAATTGTTATTATAAGCTTTATTTTTAATAATAATATATCATTGTATTGGTTTAAATTACAAAATATTGTTGGAAATTTAATTTTATTTGATAAATTATTTTAAATAATATGAATTTATAAAATGTTATAATTTGTTCGCAGTTTTGATAAAAATAAATCCAATGGTATTATGGTTGATCTATATAATTTAAAATAGAGAAAATTAAATGATATTTAAATTAATTAAGTATATTATGACTGGAAGTTATCGAATAAAGAATAATATGCAATTTTCAGAATATGAAAATTGATTTAAGTAGTTGATTTATAGCTAAATTGTCTTGTTTTTTTTCTCCAATAGAAAGTTCTAGAAATTTCTTATGCAGTATAATGCGTCCTGCTCATATACTAGTTGCAGTTTCTGGCGGATCAGATTCTATAGGACTTCTTGTATCTTTACATTCTGTTATTTTAGAAAAATCTTTTAGAGATATTAGTTTATCAGCTATTTCTATTGATCATGGATTAAGAGATGAGGCAAAATATGAAGCTAAATATGTTGCTGATCTTTGTATGAAATTAGACATTCCTCATAAAGTCGTTTGTTGGGAAGGTAAGAAGCCAAAAACTGGATTGATGGCTGCTGCTCGAGAATCACGTTATGATTTAATTTATGCTAATGCTATGGAAATTGGTGCTACGATAGTTGTAACTGCTCATACTTTTGATGATCAATTAGAGACAGTTTATATGCGTTCTCAGCGTGATTTTTTAGGTAAGGGCATTGGAGTTGCTGGTATTTCTAATATTGTTCTCTATAAGATGAAACTGTGGATTTATCGCCCATTTTTAAAATGTAGGAGAGAATCAATACGTGATTTTTTGTTGAAATATAATATCAGTTGGTGTGATGATCCAAGTAACGATGATTGTAGATTTGAGCGTGTTCGAACAAGAAAATTGATTAAAGGAATAGATGTAAATGCCATGTTTAAAAAGATAGAAGAATTTCAAAATTGGCGTATATTATTAGGGGATAATGTTTCTAAATTAATTCCCAAATATTTAAAGGTATACTTACAATCAGTGATTGCGATATCACAAGATGTTTTAACAATTGATCCATTTGTATTATCTCATTTACTAAGGATTTCTGTTGCAGTTTGTGGGGGGCAAAATTATTTACCAGGCTATAGTGCGATAGAAAGAGTAATGTCGTTTTTAAAATATGGTAAAAATGGATCTATAAGTGTTGGAAGGGTTGTATTGGATTGGCGTTTAGGTTATTTATGGATAACACGTTCAACTAGAGATCTTCCTATTCAAAATGTTTCTTCAGGAGAAACTGTTATATGGGATGGTAGGTATAAGTTTAAAAATTTATCTAAAGAAACGATTGTTATTTCTTCAAGGTCGTGTGGGCGTAAAGAGAGTATTTTTGGTATTCCGCCTATTGTAGCAAATCGTGCTTTTCTAAGCATGCCATCTATGAATGGAGGGCAGCCTTTGATGGCTCCATTTTCTCGCTTTTTAACAGGCTTCGATTTACCTATTGCCTATGCGTTTTCTGCATCGTTTGGGAAAAAAAATATACCTCAAGTGCCGTTTTTCTATGAAAAGTATAGATTTTAATTGATTTTATTTAATTATTGTTATTGTTTGTCTATAAGTAGATCGTTAGTTTTTGAAAAATATTGAATTTTAGTATTCTGAGGTGTCTTAAATGAATTCTAATTTAAAGAATTTTATTGTATGGGTTATCGTATTATTATGCTGTGTAGCGATGTTTTCTATATTCCAAACCCCGTATTTCGGGCAGGGTAATGTACGAGATATCTCTTATTCTCAGTTTATTAAAGATTTAAATGATGAAAAGATTCGAAAGGTATCAATTGTAGGAAAATCGATATCAGGGAATTATGTCAAGGAAGAAACTTCTTTCCAGACATATGCTCCTATAATAAACGATAAGCTATTGCTTCAGTTAGAATCAAAAAATGTAGAGATATCATCAAAACCTGTTAAGGATGATTCTCCTGGATTAATAGGTTATCTCGGCAGCTGGTTTCCTTTGATTTTAATGGGTCTTATTTGGATATTTTTTGTAAGGCAGATGCAGGGTGGTGGTGCACGTGGTGCTATTGGATTTGGAAAGTCAAAGGCTAAGTTATTAACTGAAAAAAATGGTCGTGTAACATTTGCGGATGTAGCTGGAGTTGATGAAGCTAAGTCTGATTTACAAGAGATAGTTGATTTTTTATGTGATCCTCAAAAATTCAAACGTTTAGGTGGACGTATTCCTCATGGAGTTCTTCTTGTAGGTCCTCCAGGAACAGGAAAAACCTTGCTAGCTCGTGCTGTTGCTGGTGAAGCTAATGTTCCATTCTTTACTATATCTGGTTCTGATTTTGTAGAGGTATTCGTTGGTGTTGGGGCATCTCGTGTTCGTGATATGTTCGAGCAAGCTAAAAATAATTCACCATGTATTATTTTTGTTGATGAAATAGATGCAGTCGGTCGTCATCGAGGTATAGGCCTAGGAGGAGGTAATGATGAGCGTGAACAAACTTTAAATCAGTTACTTGTTGAAATGGATGGTTTTGAATCCAGTGAAGGTGTTATCTTAATAGCTGCAACTAATAGACCTGATGTTTTAGATCCTGCTTTATTACGACCTGGTCGTTTTGATCGTCAAGTTGTTGTTCCAAATCCTGATATTGTTGGAAGAGAAAAAATACTTAAGGTTCATAGTCGTAATGTGCCATTAGCTCCAAATGTTATTTTAAAAACTTTAGCTAGAGGTACTCCTGGTTTCTCTGGGGCAGATTTAAGAAATATGGTGAATGAAGCTGCTCTGATGGCTGCTCGTCGTAACAGGCGTTTGGTTACTATGAAAGAATTTGAAGATGCTAAAGATAAAATTCTCATGGGTGCGGAGCGTCGCTCTACAGCAATGACAGAATCAGAGAAGAAGATAACTGCTTATCACGAAGCTGGACATGCTGTTGTTGCATTTCATGTTCCAGAATCAGATCCCTTGCATAAAGCAACTATAATTCCTCGAGGCAGATCATTAGGTATGGTTATGCAGCTTCCAGAAACAGATCGTTACTCTACAAGTTATAAATGGATGATATCACGTTTAGCTATTTTAATGGGTGGTAGAGTTGCTGAAGAAATTGTTTTTGGTAAGGAAAATATTACTTCTGGTGCTATGTCAGATATTGAATATGCGACTAAATTAGCACGTCTTATGGTTACGCAGTATGGTTTTTCTGAATTATTAGGAAGGGTTTCTTATGCGGATGGTCAGCAAGAAGCTTCATTTGCTAATCCTTCTTCTCGTTCTAGAAATATTTCTGAAAAAACTTTTCAAAAGATAGATAGTGAGGTTTTCCGTCTTATAGATGATGCATATCAAGATGCATTACGTATCCTACAAGAAAAAAATAATGAATTTATTGCAGTTGCTAAAGGATTGCTAGAATATGAGGTTTTATCTGGACAAGAAATATCTTCTTTAATTAAAGGAGAAAAAGTAAATAGATTTGTAGATGAAGATGCTGATTCTTTGAATTGTTCGTCTGTTCCAAAAGCGGGTATTAAAAAATCTGATGTTACTGATAATAATGAAATAGAAAAAACGGTTCCTCAGAAGATTGATGATTGTTCTGAAATTAGTGAAGAGGATACTGATACTAAGTAAGTATGTTATTATATTATTATTTTTATAATATGCTTGATTATTATATATTACAAAATTGATTATTTTTTATATCTAGTAAATATAGATATAATTATGTTTTATTTAAGATATTATATTTTATTATTTTTTGTAACATATTTGCATTTTTTACTTAGTTATCTTTTTTTACATATAAATATTATAAGGATAATAATTTTAAGGATCAGGTATGAGGCGGCGTTATTTCGGCACGGATGGGATTCGTGGTAAATCCAATATATTTCCAATAACGCCTGATATTATGATGCGTGTTGGTATTGCTGTAGGACATTTGTTCCGCAATGCTGGAAAACGTCCTAGAGTGATTATTGGGAAAGATACTCGTTTATCTGGATATATGATTGAAAATGCTTTAGTAGCAGGTTTTACTTCTGCTGGAGTTGATGCCTTCATGCTAGGACCTATTCCTTCTCCTGCTGTTGCCATGTTAACCATATCTATTCGTGCTGATGTTGGTGTTATGATTTCTGCTTCGCATAATCCGTATCAAGATAATGGTATAAAACTGTTCGGTCCCGATGGTTATAAGGTGTCTACTGATATTGAAGATAGTATTGAATGCATTATTGAAAAAGATTGCCTGTCACATTTATCTTGCTGCAATAGCATTGGACAAGTAAAACGTATAAATGGTGTCCATGATCGTTATATTGAGTATGCTAAGCGTACTTTACCACGTGATGTTACCTTGCGAGGTTTGCGTATTGTTGTTGATTGTGCAAATGGTGCATCTTATAAGGTTGCTCCTGCTGTTTTATGGGAATTGGGAGCAGATGTTATCGTTATTGGAGACAAGCCAAATGGTTTAAATATAAATCTTGATTGTGGTTCTACGAATTTACTTGCATTACAAAAGAAGGTGCATGAAGTTCGTGCAGATATCGGTATTGCTTTAGATGGAGATGGTGATCGTGTTATAATTGTTGATGAATTGGGTTCTGTTGTAAATGGAGATCAAATTATGGCTCTTATCGCTCGGGAATGGATGAATATTTCTTCATTAAATGGAGGTGGTATTGTAACGACTATTATGTCTAACATTGGTCTTGAAATATTTTTGTCTGACATTGGCTTATCTTTAAAACGCACTAAAGTTGGTGATCGTTATGTTGTTGAGTATATGAGAAATAACGGATTTAATGTTGGAGGTGAACAGTCAGGTCATATTATCCTATCTGATTATTGTTCAACAGGAGATGGACTTGTAGCAGCTTTACAGGTATTACGTTGCATAAAAAAATATGATCAGCCAGTTAGCAGAGTTTGTCATTGCTTCGAAGAATATCCTCAATTTTTACGTAGTATAGAAGTAAAGGATAGTTCTGTTTTAAACAATGCATTGGTTGTACAAGCTATTTCCGATGCTGAAGCTGAGTTACAGGGCATGGGTAGATTGGTTGTTAGAGCTTCTGGAACAGAATCTATGATTCGCGTTATGGCGGAAGGAGATGATTTATCTAAGGTAAAACGTATTGTTGATGATTTAGTTTCTGTTATCCAATGATTAATTATATATGTTTAAAATAGTAACGAAGTTTTTATTGCCATAGTTGAAACATATTAGTTCTATTATTTTGATTTTTTCTTTTTTGTTTATAAATATAAATTTTTTTATTATATTATTATAGATAGAGGTGTTCATGAGAGATTTTTTATTACAGTTTTTTACTTGGTGGAATGGTCAAACATTAGGAACAAGGTTGTTTACTTGGCGTTTTGGTCGTTATGTTGGTAAAGATGAGTTCGGGAATAAATATTATGAAGGTAATAAAACTTCATATAATTTGCCGCGGCGTTGGGTTATTTACAGTGGATATGCGGATCCTTCTTCTATTCCACCTATATGGCATGGATGGATTCATCATCGTAGGATTGATTTTCCTGAAAATCATGAGCATAAAAATATATTTGATTGGCAGAAATCACACCGCTTAAATGCTACTGGATCTCCTGATGCTTATTGTCCAAATAAATCAAAGAATTGTCAGGATATTGGATATAGGTTGACAGGTGAGTATAAAGCATGGTCACCTGATTAACTTTTTGTATCAGTTTGTTAAGTAATATATTTTGGGTTATATCTTTTGAAGTATGTAGTTTTAATATCAACTTTATTTTTCTTAGCTAATAGTGCTACTGTTGTAAAATCTTCTAGATTAGAGAATAGAGTAGCCGAATTTGCTGGGCTTGATAAGATTACGAGTCGTGTTTTGACTTTTGACGTTGAAATAAACAAATTGACCCAATTCGGATCTTTAAAGATATTGCCAAGAGTTTGTTATTCGAGAGATGATCGCGAAGCGCAGCGAGTAGATGCTTTTGTTGAAATTTCAGATACGCCTATAGATCATAATTCCGGATTAATTTTTTCTGGTTGGATGTTTGCAGATAGTCCCTCAATGAATGCCCTTGATCATGCTATATATGATATTTGGTTAATAAGATGTAAAAATCCTATAAAATCTTCTCATTATAATGAAAATTATTCAGTTGCTAGTAATGATGAGAACGCAGTCGTTAGCAATGATAAAAATATTAATATTAATGATTAATGTAATTTGTAATTATATTATAACATCTAAAAAACATACAAACTAATGTATAAAAGTATACTATATGTCATATTACAACTGTATTTTTTATTAAATATTATTTTAATGAGCTAACAGGTTTTTCAAGCATAAAATATATTTTTTATATATAAATTAAAATTAACTAGATTATGAACCTTTAATTAGACTTAAGACAATTGATATATCAATTAAGTCACAATATTTTGCGCAGTGTAAATTACTTAGTATTATCAAGTATATATTTTTTTTTCTTATTGATTTTATTTTTATTTAATGAATATAGATGGCTTATTAAAAAGCAAATTGACATTAGCATAACTATTGTAGGTGCACACGCACTGTTTAGTAAAAAACTTATATATATGCCTATCAAGGTGCATAATATGGATGTAATAACTGAAATTAATATCATTGTTGTATGATGTTGAGATATAAGGAAAGCGGTTGCTCCGGGAAGAACTAAAACAGCGGGTGGAAGTATAATCCCAATTGCTTTTAATGAGATGACAATAACCAAAGATAGTATAACTAAAAAAATATAATGTAATAATTTAATAGGTATATGCATTGTATGTGCATATTCTGGATCAAATATCATTATGAGAAGATCTTTCCTTTTTAAAATTAGAAAAGTAACAGAAATCAAAGAGAATATGACTGTTATTATTATTCTTGATTTAGAAATTCCGATCATATCTCCAAATAATATATGGTTAAAATGTATTGAGCTTTGGACTTTTAACATTATAATCATACCTATTGCAAACATTCCAGAGAATACTATACTGAGTAATATATCTTCTTGAAAATTACTTTTTTCTTTAAGATATCCTGTAAATAATGTACAGATCATACCTGCAATGAATGCTCCTATCTCTAATGGTAATCCTATAATATGAGCTATAATTATTCCAGGAAGAACTGAATGAGAGATAGCCTCTCCTACGAAAGATTGTTTTTTTAAAATAACGAAACAGGATAATATTGACATAGGAATCACAATTATTATTGCGATTAAAAAACTAGTTTGCATGGTTTTTAATGGTAAAATAATATAATCAATTAAATTATTCATAAAAAAATCTTTCGTAATATGCAAAATTGCTTACTTTATTTCATCTTAAAATGCTTTGCGCTGTTTAGGGAAGGAGAAAATAGAAATTAAGAATATTGAAATTTGTGTTATTACGACAACTCCACTAGGGCTACAATCTATAAAATAGCTGATATAAGTTCCTATAAAACAAGTAATAAAGCCAATAAAGGCACTTAGTATTAGATATTTTCCAAAAGTTTTTGATATCATTATAGCGGTAGCTCCAGGTGTTATTATTGTTGCTGTTACAAGTAATATGCCAACTGTTTGGAAGCTAACAACTATTGATGTTATAAGCACAGTAAAAAATAATATTTTTAAAAATTTTACATTTATTTTTGTTGAACGAGCGTGTTCTTCATCAAAAAACAAATATAGGAAATCTCTCCATTTCATCCAAATAATTGATAAAACAAAAAAACTTATTATCATAACTTGAATAATATCAATGTTACTTATAGAAAGTAGACCTCCTAAAAAAATATTATCTATATAGATAGAATTTGGTGATAGTGATAATATGAACATAGCTATAGAATAAAAAGTCATATAAACCACTGCAATGGATACATCTTCTTTTAGTTTTGTCTTTTCATTGATTATTACCATTATGCTTGCGGCTAACAGTCCTGAAAAGCTAGCTCCGATAGATAATGGTAGTTTAAATTTATAGCATGAAACTATTCCTAGTAAAATTGCGTGTGACATGCCGTTACAAAGAGAAGACCATCCTTTTAATATTACGTATGCTGATAAAATTCCACAAATACATCCTATCAGCGATCCAACCCAAATAGCCGTACTCATGTAATTATACGTGAAAGGTTCTATAATCATAGTTATAACTTTATTTAAAGTCATACTGTTTTATCCATTCTCTGCGATGTATAGCTTATGATCATCGTCAGATTTAATATTTATGGTATCTCCAAATGTTTCTTGAATATTGCTTGATATAAAAACATCTGATGTTTTTCCATATGCTATTACTCTTTTTTTGAGAAAAATGGTAAGGTCGCAAAACATTGGTACAGAATTAATGTTATGTGTAGAAACTAATATCATGCTATTTGCATTTCTTAGTTCTTTTAAAAGGGAGATGATTTCCCTTTCTGTTTTAAAATCAATAGCAGCGAATGGTTCATCCAAAATTATTATTCTTCCCTTTGTAGCTAATGCACGAGCAATAAATACACGCTTTTGTTGACCAATAGAAAGTTCTCCTATTTGTCTTTTTCGCATGAAAGCCATTCCTACGCTTTCTAATGCCTCTGTTACAATATGATGATCTTCTGATGATGGTATACGTAACCAATTCATATGCTTATATCGACCCATCATTACTATGTCTTCTACGAGAATTGGAAAGCTCCAATCTATAGACTCAACTTGTGGAATATAGGCGACCATATTTTCTTTAATAGCTTCTTCTACTGTGTGATCAAAAACAGATATAGATCCTTCTTCTAATGGAATAAATCCCATAATAGCTTTAAATAAAGTGGATTTACCAGCTCCATTCATGCCTATCAATGCTGTTATTGTGTTTTCAGGGATAAAAAAACTAACTTTTTCTAAGGCGCAACACCCATTTCGATATGTAATAGAAACATTTTTTAATTCTACTCCACATCTTTTATGGTTAGACTTATCATATATCATATTGCTAAGCGATCTGTAATTGTTTTGAAGGATAATTTAAGCATATCCACATATGTTGGAGCTGGGCCATCCGATTCGGTGAGTGTATCAACGTATAAAACTCCTCCATAAGATGCGTTAGTTTCATAGGCCACTTGTTTGGCTGGTTTATCAGAGTTAGTTCCTTCTGAAAAAATAAACTTAATTTTATGCTTTCGCATTTGATCAATAACCTTGCGCATTTGTCCTGGATTAATCTCTGAATGGGAATTTATTGGCCATAGATAAAGTGATTTAAATCCGAGATATTCTGCTAAATATACTAAACATTCTTCGCTTGTTACTAGCCAGCGATCTTCCTCTTTTAAACCATCAAGCTTGGATTTAAAGGGCAATATAGTCCTTTTAATTGTATTCTCATATTGTTGCGCATTTAATTCATATCTTTTAGCATTTTGAGGATCTAATTCTTCCAATGCTTTTCGAATATTATTTATATAAATTATTGCATTATCTACAGACATCCATGCATGCGGATTCGGTTCGGATTCGCCATTTTTAATAATTTTAATACCTTTGCTGATTTCAACTATTTTCACATTATCTCTTAGAGAGCTAAAAAAATTCATAAAACCTTCTTCAAGGTGCAAACCATTGCATAATACAAGATCTGCATTTTTTATTTTTATCACATCTGATGGTATAGCTTGGTAATTATGAGGATCAGCGCCAATAGGAACTAAAGAAACGACTTTTATCAAGTCTTTTGCAACGTTTCTTGCCATATCTGCAATTATTGGAAAACTAGTTAAAACTATTTTTTTTTGTTGTTCTGCGTAAGAAAAAAATGGATTAGTAGCTAAATATAAGAATAAAAAATATGGTAAATAACGCAAAACTTATACTCTAAATAAAAAAAAACAAAATCTTTAGAATTAAGTTTATATCTTCGAAAATATTAGGTCAAGCAATTTATAAATATACTATCTTTATCGTTTTTGACCGGTTAAATTATCATAATTTTTTTTCAATATGAGATGATTATATTTATGTCTTTAATCTATTTTTGATTTCACTTTAAACGTATGATAAATATATGATATTCTTATCAATGTAAGATTATTTTTCTATCAGTAAATAATTTATTAAGACTTTTCTATGCGATCTATTGTTAAATTGGATAAAATTAAGTTTAACACTTGCAAAAGTTAGTTAGGATATGGCATAGATTTGCTTTGTTTGTATTTAATTTTCAATTTTAATATATAGGACTTTTTATAAATATGGTTATGGTCTTAACTTTTCCAGGACAGGGCAGTCAAATACTGGGTATGGGTTATGAGCTTTATAAGGCTTTTCCTGAAGCTCGCCTCGTTTTTGAAGAAGTTGATCATGCTTTGGATCATAAACTTTCAGATATAATGTGGAATGGCCCTCAGGAGGATTTAACTGCTACCCATAATGCTCAACCAGCGCTTACAGCAGTTTCTATGGCATTAATTCGTATTATGGAAAAGGGCGGTTTATGTATTGATAAACATATAGATTATGTTGCTGGGCATTCTTTAGGGGAATATACAGCTCTTTGTGCGGCTAGAGCTTTTTCTTTGGCTGATACTATTAGGTTAGTTCGTGAGCGTGGAAAGTCAATGCAGGAATCTGTCCCAGAAGGATTAGGAGGAATGGCTGCTATTATTGGGCTTGATGTTTCTGTGGTTGAGAATATTTGCGATCATGCTTCTAGAATTGGTGCTTGTCAGATTGCAAATGATAATGGCGGTAATCAGTTAGTGATTTCCGGATTAAAAGATGCGGTTAAGTGGGCTGCTGATTCTTGCTTAGAAAAGGGGGCTAGTCGTGCTGTTTTTTTGAATGTATCTGCTCCTTTTCATTCTTCTTTGATGTCTCCTGCTGCTGAAGTAATGGAGAGAATGTTAAGTGTAATAAATAAAAGTGATCCAATTGTCCCTATACTTCCTAATGTTTGTGCAAGCCCATTTTCTGATATTGATAAGATTTCTAAATTTCTAGTCCGACAAGTGACAGGAAGGGTTCGTTGGAGAGAAACAATACAGTGGCTTTTAGATCACGGAGCTACTAGCATTTATGAAGTTGGATCTGGAAAGGTGTTAACAGGTCTGGCTAAGCGTATTGACAGGTCAATTTCTGCTGTTTCGATTAGTTCGATTGAAGATATAGATAAAGCACTTAGGTTTATAATTGGTTAGGATATTTTATGTTTGATTTGACTGGGAAGAAAGCATTGGTTACTGGTGCCAGTGGTGGAATTGGTTGTGCAATTGCAAAGGTTTTACATAGGCAAGGTGCTATTGTTGGAATGCATGGTACTTCTGAAGAAAAATTGCAAAAAGTTGCGCTACAATTTGATAATAGTTGCCGTATTAAGTTGTTTCAATCAAAATTTTCCGATCACTTATCTGTGGCAGATTTTGCTAAAAAAATTGATTTAGAAATGCAAGGGATTGATATCTTGGTGAATAATGCAGGAATTGTCAAAGATTCGTTGTTTTTGCGTTCTCAAGATAAGGATTGGGATGATGTTTTATTCGTTAACTTGACTTCTTCATTTATTTTGACACGTAAGTTAGTTGCTGGAATGATTAAAAACCGTTTTGGTCGTGTCATCAGCATTACATCTGTAGTCGGTTTTACAGGAAATGCTGGACAAGTTAATTACTGTTCTACAAAATCGGGGCTAACTGGGTTTTCAAAAGCTCTTGCTCAAGAAATAGGTAAGCGTAACGTAACGGTTAATTGTGTGGCTCCTGGTTTTATAGGTAGCGATATGACATCTGGTTTAACTGAAGAGCAAAAAGATAAAATCATTTCTTCAGTGCCTATGAATCGTATGGGTAGTGCTGATGAAGTGGCTTCAGCTGTCCTTTATCTTGCTTCTTCGGAGGCCTCTTACATAACTGGTCAGACTATTCATGTTAATGGCGGTATGGCGATGATTTGATCTGAAAATAGTTCTTATATTTGTAAATATGACATTTTATTTACTCATTGATTATATTTAATATTTTTTTATCCGTATTAAATCAGATTTTTCTTGTGTTAAATCGCAGTTTTTGTTGACATTATGATTAGCTATTGTGTATGTGATTGTACAGGCCTTTTAAGGTTTTTCTGTATAAAGTTGAAGTGAATCACAAAAAAAGGAAATGACTATTAAGTATGACTGATGATGTTTTGTTAAATAAGACTGATGATGCTTTGGAAAAAAATGTTTTAGAGCGTGTAAAGAGCATGGTTTCTAAGCAACTTACCGCTGATCCGTCCCAAGTGGTTTTAAATGCTCGTTTTATAGAAGACTTAGGCGCAGATTCTTTGGATACTGTAGAGCTTGTTATGGCTTTTGAAGAAGAGTTTTCTCTTGATATCTCGGAAGAAGCTGCTAACAAAATAATGACCGTGGGTGATGCAGTAAAATTTATAACTCATGAGTTACAAAATAAAAAATAAAATTGTTTATTTTTTATTTAATTTCTTCGTCTTGGTTTAATCATATGTTATGTTACGCATTTTATATCTTAGTTGTTTCCAGTGTTATTTGAAGGGCGCGCATTAAAGAATGAGACGTGTAGTTGTAACTGGGATTGGAATGATTACTCCTCTTGGATGCGGTTTTGAAAACAGTTGGTCTAGACTTATTGCAGGAGAGAGAGGAATACAGCCTTTGGCAAGTGATATTGATCTAGATGGTCTTTCTTGTAAAATTGCTGGATATGTTCCTAGTGGAGATGGTTCTGAAGGAACTTTTAATGCTGACGATTGGATTTCTCCTAAAGAGTATCGTAAAATTGATAAATTCATTTTATATGGCATGGTTGCTTCTGATATGGCAATTGCTGATTCTAATTGGTGTCCTAAAACAGATGAGGATCATGATTCTGCAGGGGTAGTATTCGGATCAGGGATGGGTGGTATACATAGGATAGTGGAGAGCAGTTATGTTCTTCGTGATAGGGGCCCTCGCAAAATATCGCCTTTTACTGTTCCTGGAAGTATTATCAGTCTTTTATCTGGGAATATTTCTATTAGACATAAATTAAGAGGGCCTAATCATGCTGTAACAACGGCTTGTTCCAGTGGTGCTCATGCTATTGGCGATGCCTCTCGTCTTATCGCCCATGGTGATGCAGATTTAATGATTGCTGGTGGGGCTGAAGCTGCTATTTGTAGTTTGGGTATTGCGAGTTTTGCTGCATGTAGAGCATTGTCTACTCATTTTAATGATAATCCTGGTATAGCATCTAGGCCGTTTGATCGAGATAGAGATGGCTTTGTTATGGGCGAAGGAGCTGGAGCTCTGGTATTAGAAGAGTTAGAACATGCAAAGGCTCGTGGTGCTAGAATTTATTCTGAATTGGTAGGATATGGTCTTTCTGGTGACGCTTTCCATATTACTGCTCCTCCTCAAGATGGGAATGGTGCGTATCGTTGTATGTCTTCCGCTATTTCTAATGCAAATTTACTTCCTAGTGATGTTGATTATATAAATGCTCATGGGACATCGACGGCTGCTGATATTATAGAGCTTGGAGCTGTTGAAAGATTAATGGGAGATCATTGTTCTAAAGTTTTAATGTCTTCTACTAAATCATCTATGGGGCATTTGCTTGGGGCTGCAGGTGCTGTCGAAGCTGCTATTTGCAACCTTGCTATTCGTGATAATATAGTTCCTGCGACACTTAATCTTGATAATCCATCAAGAGAAACTTTAATTGATTTATTGCCTCACAATGCAAAGAAAAAAGATATAAATGTTGTCATGTCAAACTCTTTTGGTTTTGGCGGAACAAATGTTTCTTTGATTTTCAGTAGGTTCTTAGATTAATGTTTATATTTTAATGATTTATTTTTCTATACTTGGTTTTATTTGTGTATATATTTATTTTTTTTGTTAAAATAAATTTGCTGATTTATTGTTTTTTATAATAAATTCACATTTATAGGATTCATGTTTCTTGAAATTTTGTAGATTAAAATTAATTTTGCTTTGGGCAATTTTGATTGTTTCATTTGTTATATTACTATTTGGTGTCGGGATTTATTATTATGCGACGGTTTATTATAATAAATCAGGGCCTCTTAAAAATAGTTCTATAATTTTAATAAAGAATGGTATGACATTGCGAGATATTTCAAGAGAATTATTTCGTAATGGAATGATAGATAATTCATGTATATTTCAGTATACAACAAGGCTAAGATTAGGGTCTCAAGTTTTAAAGGCCGGTGAATATAAGATAGATATTGGATCGTCTATGTTTCAAATTGCTGAAAAAATGTTTCACGGCAAAACTTTTCTTCATTCAATTTCTTTTCCCGAAGGATTTACTGTAAAACAGATTTTTAAACGACTGGAAGATAATCCTTTTTTGACAGGAGAATTACCATCTAAGTTGCCTCGTGAAGGTGATTTATATCCCAGCACTTATATGTTCCCCTTGGGAACTAATCGTTCAGATATTATAGATCAAGCTATATTAGCTCAAAAAAAAGTAGTTGATGATATTTGGGCAAACCGTAATCTCAATATTCCTATAAAAAACAAGGAAGATTTAGTTATTCTTGCTTCTATTGTCGAAAAAGAGACCTCGCGTGCCGACGAGCGCGCTCATGTAGCCTCTGTGTTTATAAATCGTCTTTTAAAAGATATCAGGCTTCAATCTGATTCAACAGTTGCTTATGGAATATGTGATGGAAATTATCATTTATTGGATAGAAAAATCAATCGTTCTGATTTAGCAAAAAAAACACCTTATAATAGTTATCTTATAAATGGTTTGCCACCGACTGCTATTTCTAATCCGAGTCGTTTTTCTTTAGAAGCTGTTGCTAATCCATTAAATACAGATGATTTGTATTTTGTTAGCGATGGAGATGGAGGTCATTTATTTTCTAATAATCTTAAATATCATAATGCTAATGTTCAGAAGTTGCGTAGTAAATCATCTGCATCATAAAAATAACTTGATTTTTATTAATGCTATAAAATTACCTTTTTTCATAACGTTATGTATTGGTTTATGAATTAGATGATTATGTTGTAATTTCATTAGATATTATTGATAGTATTATAATAATATGTTGATTTTTCCATTTTTTTTATTATTTGTAAATTTTATCCTTATAAGTCATATACCTATTTGTTTTATTTGGTTTTTGATTTACAAATTTAATAGCATTTTTTTAATTTTATCAAAATATGTTAAGTTTTAATTATAATTTTAATTTATTTATAATGATATTATATAATTTATTAAGTAAGGTTTAGAACTTATATATATCAATATACTATTTAGTAATGCTAGCTTAAATGGTAATTGTTATATAATATACTGTATCATGATTGTTGAATTTTAACTATTTATTATATAATAAATATGTTATGGATGCTTGATTATTTTATCTGATGTGGATAATGTTAGTTTGTTTATATGTCTATGGGCCTGTAGCTCAATGGTTAGAGCCCACGGCTCATAACCGTTAGGTTGGGGGTTCGAGTCCCTCCGGGCCCACCATTTTAACAGTATTTTATATCTTTTTTTATAATTAACTTGTAATAAAATGGTGGTTTTTATTTAAAATATTTAATTTATTTTTATATTAAAAGATTATATTTGTTTATTTTTTATAATAGTAAAATGCAGATGATCGTCTTTTATAGTATTTTCATTCTTAAATTTAATACATTACACGTTATTGATGTTTTTGTAATAATTTTAGATAAGATTAAATGAATATTATTCGTAATTATATCTATTATCTATATAATGAGGTTATTTGTTTTGAATTTCCGTACATGAGTTATTGGTTAAATATTTTATCTTGGGACAATAATTTATATCTATTTTAACTATAAGCATATTTTTTATCATATCAGTGGCAGTTGATTATCGCCATGCCAGCAGTTATCAAAGATATTCCAATAACAGTTGACATAGAGAATGGTTCTTTCCAAAATATTGATGCAATTAGGCTAATAATTATTATAATTAGGCATGTGACTACAGTTTGTGCTATTTGTATTGGCAGTTGATCTATAAGTATAGCATAACAAAAAAAACTTGAGGTGTAAAACATAAAACCAAGCCAATAAAACAGGTTACAATAGTTAAAAATAGGAGTATATAGGATAGAATTTGTATCTTGTTGAATTGATGATGATATCTTTACACATACAAAAGACATAACGCTAATTATGATATTTAATAAAAAAATTGCCCATTTCATTTTATGGTTCCCTTCACAGTCAGGTTTATAACTTGAGAGTGATATAGATTCTAGCTATTCCTCAAATCAAGATGACAAGAAATTTACTCCCATATCAAATCTCTTTAGTACTGATGATACATTAAGACCAGCAATGATAGATAAGATAAAACAATATAGTGTTGGTTGCTTTAGAGCCACTGTCGAAATGCATCAGGAAAATACATTTAGAAAATATGTTAACTTTATGGATATATTTAAGATATAGCGTACCACGCAACTCCTAAATTGAAACATTTATTGTCCAAATTGTCAAGAAAATTATATTTTATGATGATTAATAAGCCCATTGCTGCAGTATTTCAAATATTATTATCAATGTTATTTATACTGATAATTCGTTGAATAAAATACTTTGTTGATTAATCTTATTATTAGATTATTTAATCTAAAATATTTCTATAAATATTGTTTTTTCATGATGTTATTATTATGGTAAATATACTTTATATTTGATAATAAAATTACAATGGCTTTATTTAATTAAAGATATAATAATTATATTTTTATATTGATATTATCTATTTACTAAAATATATGCATTTATTTTAATAATTTATAGTGATTTTTTATTTTAGAAACTGATATTATAACTATTGCTTGTTAAGAAAAATACATTTATTTTCATAAGAAAGTAATATATGTATTCATAATTTTTATATATCCTGTAAAATAAATAATAATAAGATAAATGTTATATGTGGTATTATAGCCCATGAATTATTTCATAATCTTAGGATTAAAGGAGTAAATATTAATATATTAAAATGAAGCCTCTTATAATTTTTCCAGATCCTATTTTAAGGGAAATATCTCAGCCTATAGAACGAGTAGATATTGATATTATTAGTTTAGTAGATGATATGTTAGATGTTATGTATTATAATAATGGTGTTGGATTAGCTGCTGTTCAAATCGGATTTTTATATAGATTAGTTGTAATTGATGTAAGTAGGGATTATAAAAATAATAATCATATGGTATTTATAAATCCTGTTATATTATCTTCATCAAAAGATTGTTCTGTTTGTGTGGAAGGTTGTTTGTCTATTCCTGACTATAGATATGAAGTTAAGCGTCCTTCTTATATAACTGTGAAGTATCTTAATTGCGATTTGCAACCTAATATCATATATGCTGATGGCTTATTATCAACATGTTTGCAACATGAAATTGATCATTTAAATGGAATATTATTTATAGATCATATATCTCTTTTAAAGAGAAATATGGTGAAAAATAAATTTGCAAAGTTAGCAAAATTGCAAAAATAAATTTTTTATTCAGAATAAAAGGATATATTTATTTGGCATTAAGGATTGTTTTTATGGGAACATCTGCTTTTGCAGTTCCTACATTAAGGGCTCTTGTAGCTTCATCTCATAACGTGGTTTCTGTCTATACTCAGCCTCCTCGTCCCTCTGGAAGACGTGGTTTAAAAATTATACCTTCTGCATTACATCAAGTTGCAAGTGAATTAGATATTGAGATACTTATTCCAACATGTTTTGAACAAGAAGAATATGAAAAGTTTCTGAATTTTAATGCTGATGTAGCTATAGTGGTGTCATATGGATTGATTATTCCTAGTAATATTTTATCTGCTACTAGGCTAGGTTTTTATAATGGCCACGCATCTTTATTGCCTCGTTGGCGCGGGGCTGCTCCAATACAACGTGCCATTATGTCTAATGATAATGAAACAGGTATAGCGATTATGAAGATGGATGAGAATTTAGATATGGGTCCTGTTGCCATTATGAAAAATATTGAGATATCTCCTAATATTACTGCTGGATTGTTACATGATAAGTTAAGTATTATGTGCGCAGATGCGATGTTAGAAGCTATGGATAAACTAGAACAAAATAATCTACCTCTTTCTCCACAGAAAGAAGATGGTGTTACTTATGCTAAAAAAATTTCAAAAAGTGAGACTCGTATCGATTTTAAAAAATCTTCAGAAGAGGTTCATAATCATATTAGGGCCCTTTCTCCTTTTCCTGGAGCTTGGTTCGAAATATCTATTAAGAATCGATTTGAGCGCATTAAATTACTTGAATCTGAATTGGTAGATGGTGAAGGATATCCTGGTGAGATTATAAGTTCAGATTTTACTATAGCATGTGCTAAAGGGGCTGTACGTATTAAGCGATTGCAACGAGCAGGTGGTCATGCAATTACGAGTGTTAAAGATTTTCTTTTAGGAAATCCAATTTTGACTGGTTCTATAATTGATTGATGATGCGTTATTGTTTGATTATTGAATATGATGGAGGGGCATACTTTGGTTGGCAAAGACAAAAAGTAGGCAATTCAATACAAGGTGAACTAGAAAAAGCTATATTTTTAGCAACCTCAGAAAATGTGACTGTATATGGTTCAGGCCGCACTGATTCAGGTGTTCATGCTCTTGGACAGGTGGCTCATTTTGATTTAGTTCGAGAATGGGTTCCAAATAAATTGTTTCAAGCTATAAATGCTTATTTAAAAATTGCTGGCAATGCTATTTCTATACTTAGATTGAGAGTTGTAAGTAATCAATTCCACGCACGTTTTTCTGCTATTAGGCGTAGTTATATTTATCGTATTATCACTAGATATTCACCTCTTGCCCTTGAAAAAGGGCGTGCATGGTGGGTTAAAAATGATTTAGATTGTGAAATGATTAGAATAGCAGCTCATAATTTAATTGGTAGACATGATTTTACTACTTTTAGATCAGCGCAATGTCAGGCATTGTCTGCTATACGCACAATCAATCATATTGATATTAATAGATCTGGTAATTTGATAGAAATAAAAGTGATTGCACGGAGTTTCCTTCATACTCAGATACGTTCTTTTGTGGGAAGTTTGAAATTAGTAGGTGAAGGAAAATGGACTCCAGATGATTTGAAAAAAGCATTGTTATCACAAGATCGAAAATCATGTGGTCCTTTATCTCCACCTGAAGGGCTTTATTTTCATTCTGTAGAATTTCCTGATAGTTTTGCACTTAGCACTTGATGTACATCTTATAAATAAGATAATAGTATTAGGTTATAAATAAGATGATAGTATTATGTCCATATTTTGAATTGCGGCTCCTGATGCTCCTTTGCCTAAGTTGTCAAGAACTGCCATAATATTTATATGTGGTGATTTAGGAGAGCCAAAAATAAGAATATTCATCTTATCGCTTCCAACCATCATTTCACAATCTACAAAGTCCATTTTGCTACTTATCTCTAATGGTATTACAGAGATAACATCTTGTCCCTTATAGTTATAGTATTCATGAAAAATATTATGTATTTCTTTTAAGGTGCTATCCCAAGAAAGTTTTTCAAGGTATAAAGGAATTTGGAGAACAATTCCTTGTGGAAAACGTCCGACAGAAGGTGAAAAAATAGGTTTTTTTTTGATAAGTCCGTATTTAGTTATTTCCGATAAATGTTTATGTGTAAGATCAAGGCTATAAAAAAAATGGTTGATTTTAATTGTATCTTCAATATTTTTTTTTTCCATACGGGATATCAATTTTTTCCCGCCTCCTGTATATCCGGAAATTGCGCTTATAATAATTGGATAGCAATCTGGTAGAATTTTTGCTTTTCGCAACGGACGTAGAATCGAAATAGCAGCTGTAGCATAGCATCCTGGATTTGATACGTATTTAGCAGATCGTATTTTATTGGTTTGAGATATATCCATTTCTGGGAAGCCGTATATCCAATCTTTTGATGTACGATGAGCAGTTGATGTATCAATTATCCGAGTCTCAATTCTATTTTTTTCTATTGATTTTATTATTTGCAAAGATGCGTCTTCCGGCAAGCAAAGGATAGAAACGTCTGCCTTGCTTAATAGGTCTTCTCTGTAGGCAACATTATGTCTCTTTTCGAATGGAAGTGATAGCAATTGCAAATCACGTCTTTGCCTTATGCGATCACAAATTTTTAATCCAGTAGTACCGTGTTCGCCATCTACAAATATTTTATACATCTAGAGCCCAATTAAAAAGGATAATAGTTTAAAAAAAAAATTAGTCCAAAACTATCCAATAAGCAAACTTTTAGCAAGCAATATAAATAAAGGTATAAAATGGTTAACTCGCAATTTTATCGCGCACTAAAACTTGCAAATAAATTAAAAATAAAATAACAATTGCGAGCGGTAATGTGATTATGACTAGCGTTTTGAAAACTGAAAACTGCGACGCGCTTTCGCTTTCCCATATTTTTTTCGTTCTACAATACGGCTATCCCTAGTTAAAAATCCGCCGTTTTTGAGTTGCGGCCGCAAAGTTGGGTCGAAATATGTCAAAGCTTTTGAAATTCCATGACGAACTGCTCCAGCCTGACCAGATATTCCTCCTCCAGATACAGTAGCCATAATATCAAACATGTTATCTTTAGAAGATGCAATTAAAGGCTGCTTTATATTTAATTTTAGAACATCTCTTTTAAAATATTGTGCTGCATCTATTCTATTTACAGTAATTTTCCCGCTGCCACTTTTAATCCATACACGTGCAACAGCAGTCTTCCTCTTTCCTGTGGCATAAGCCCGTTGCAACTTATCAACAGTACGAGAATAGACGGGGGTAGAAGGAGTTTTATCCTCTGATCCTAAAACAGGATCTTGTTCAACAGACAATTCTCCTTCTTTGATAATTTCCTTAAGATTTGCGAGATCTTCCATAACTAACTTCTCCTAGAATTTTTGGGATTAATTTTCGCAATATCTACGAATGTTGGCTTCTGAGCTTCATGAGGATGATCAGATGCAGCATATACATGCAAATTCTTCAATTGTTTTCTCGCAAGATTACCTTTCGGGATCATTCTTTCAACTGCTTTTTTAAGCACTCTAATAGGATACCGTCCCTCAATGATTTCTTTTGCAGTAGCTTTTTTTATGCCTCCAGGATATCCAGTATGGCGGTAATAAACCTTTTGTTCGTATTTATTTCCAGAAAAGGCGACTTTATCTGCATTTATAACTACTATGTTGTCACCATCATCTACACTAGGCGTATATGTTGGTTTATCTTTCCCTCTCAAACGAATAGCTATTTGAGAAGCAAGTCTTCCCAAAATCAACCCTTTAGCATCGATTAATATCCATTTTTTTTTCACTTCACTCGATTTTTGAAAGAAGCTAGTTATCATTAATGATTTTCCTTATCTTACACAACTAACCCAAAACATACATGCATTGGATATATGCTTCCACATGCATTTCCTAGAATAAATTTCTATTCACCTTGAACACACACCAGACTAACTGATATAATATACTTATCAATCAGTCAATAACATGTAATAACTTGAAATAAAATAATACAAACAAAAAAGTATGTTTTCTATGTCACGATATATATCCTACCTTTTGTAATTTATATATAGCAAGAATACAATATATATTTTGTGATCATACGACCGCCAATTACGGATAATATCAGTATAACAGATATTATCCAATCTTTTATGATATTAGTTATAAAAAATATTAATATAAATTTATTTATCATTAAATAATTATTATTCCAATGAATTAGTTTAATTTTTAGTATGATAGTTTTCAGTTTTTTAAAGTCTTATAAATTTATACTCATAAGTATCACTATAATTTTTATATAACATTGCTTAGATGTAATTATTAAGAATGAATTTTAGTTCCCATTGGCTTATAATAAATTTGATTTTATATTCTAAATATTCATTATTTGATTATCTAATAATCAAATTTTATCTCATATGATTGCTCAATAATAAAGATGATATCAGCGATCCTTTTTGGTATCAATTAATATAAATTTAGAGTTGTCATTTCTTTCGTTTTGACGATTGTTCCATTTTTTTCTTGAAAAGCTGTGAATTTTATATTTTTTGATCCCTTCATTTCGAATAGAACAAGATTTTTTTCCAAGCATGACCTATATAATAGATAGGAGTCTGACCGTAAAATCCATTATGAGTATAATCTGATGTGGATATTATGGCTGATACATTATAATCTTTTAATAGCTTTTTAAAAGCGTAATCTTGATAATAGCTATAAATATGATTGTATCTCTCATCTAAATTAGATGTGATAATAAATATTTTTTTATTTTCTGATTTTGCTTTTTTGATATCTGAAATAAGCCAATCGCAAACTTTTTCTGATACTTCAATCATCGGCTCGATGTTTACATTTACTCTAGATAAGTAGTCAACCAAATAAGTATGATAAAATAGATTATGATTAGTTTGTATAAAATGCAGATTTCCTATATCCCATGAATAAGCCTGAGATTTTGTTATATTATGTTTTAAAATAAGACCTATAACTGTGTTAATTTCATAATTACTATCAAAATTAATCTTATGATTAGGATTGTCATTTTTTATTTTATTTATATTATAAAGGAAATGTCTAACTACATTAAAAGCACATCCACTGTTAAAAAGAATAAAATCATCAATTTTGCAATTATCCACATTAAAAAAATATTCAGCTGGCCCCATTGAAGGGTATACAATAGTTTTATTATCTAAAGAGCTGTAATCAGGTAAGCCGTTTAAAATAGTCTTTTCGAACTCATAGGTTTGATTTTCTTCTCCGAAATCTGTCATATTTCCAGATAGTATGTAAGAGTAAACCTTTTTATCAAATGAAAATTGTTTGACTTTGCTTATAAATTCTTTATTGCTTATTTCCCAATCATGCCTTTCCTTTTCACTGAATCTGTTTTGTTGTTTTGTGAATCCTTCTGCTGTTATTGGTCTCCATATGTTTATATCAGCCATCAGTATGCCTGATATGTTAGTGCATCTGATAAATTGACTAATATTAATTTTCATATTCATTTTAGGAAAGCCTATAGCTTTTATAACAGGATCAGTTTCTATGCTATAATAGGAATTAACTTCTAAAATATATTCATCAAATTCATTATTTTTTTTATGCATAAATTGTAATTTAACTTTAGTATCATGTAATAATCTATTTATATCTTCACTGTTAAAACTATTTGAAAGAGTTATTCTGATATTATTAAGTATTCTTGTTTCTACTGTTGAGCTATTTTCAACGCATACATTAGAGGATTCATCTTCTATTGCTTTAAGTATTGCCATTTCTATATAGTTTTTGCATAAAAAATAACGTGATATATCAATAGCCATGATAGATATCATTACTATAAATGGAAATAATAATGCTGCTAAAATTGCTATATTACCATTTTTTGAAAGATATAAAATATTATTTAAATATTTATTTTTGAACATGATGCTTGCTATTATTACTAATAAATAATGAATTAATTAATATAAATACATCGTATATCCTATAATATATTCATAAATATATTATTTAATAATCTTATCTAATCTTATCTAATCTTATCTAATCTTATCTAATATTATCTAATCTTATCGATAATATTATAATATTGTGGCGGCATTAAATTGATTTTATTATTATATTTGATAAGCTGTTTGATAGCTGAAATTATTCGATGTGAATTTTTTGTGTTTTTTGATTTTTATTATGTAGTAAGTATGATTTTGCCTATATTTTCGGATTTTTCCATTATATTATGTGCTGTGGAAGCTTGTTCTAGTGGAAGAACTGCATGTATTATTGGCTTTATGTGATTAGAGCTTAAAAGAGGCCAAACTTCTAATAGTAATTCATCACGAATTAGTTGTTTTTCCAAGTCTGTTCTACGCCTTAAAGTTGATCCAGTTATAGTTAGTTTTTGAGTCATGATTGGTGTAAGGTCAAATTCTTTAACATTTTTACCGCCTAAAAAGGAAATTAATATCAATTTTCCTCCCTTATTTAGGAGATTGATGTTCCTATTGAAGTATTTTGCTCCTACCATATCAAATATGATGTCAATTCCTTTTCCTTTGGTATGTTTTTGTATAGCCTTAACGAAGTCTTCTTCTAGGTAATTGACTGCATATTTTGCTCCAAGTTTTAAGCAAGCAATGCATTTTTCTTTTGATCTTGCTGTTGTATATACCTTTGCACCAAAAGATGATAGCAATTGAATCGCTGTTGTGCCTATACCACTTGATCCTCCATGAACTAGCACGCTTTTTTGTTCATATCGTTTCTCATTTTGAAATAGATTTGCCCAAACAGTAAAAAATGTTTCGGGTATAGCGGATGATTTTATTGCATCATAACCTTCAGGATATCTAAGAGCTTGTCCTTGATGTGCAATACAGTACTCAGCATATCCTCCTCCATTAACTAAAGCGCATACCTCATCTCCTATATCCCAATTAATCACATTTTTCCCGATTTCTACAATTTTCCCAGCTACTTCAAGTCCCAATATAGGAGAAGCATTTCTTGGTGCAGGGTATAATCCTTTTCTTTGCATTATATCTGGTCTGTTAACGCCAATTGCATCAACTTTAATAAGAATATCTTCATTTTTTGGCTTTGGTATAGTTGTTTCTTTGATATACATAACATCTGTACTTCCATAATGAGAAAGTGCGATGCATCTCATTTTTTTGAAAGTTATCATTTATTCAATCCTTTTATAAATTGTTGTTTTGTTTTTGATATTATTATTTATATAATAAATTGTATTAGGATGTTTTTACAGAAATTAAGTATAAAAAACCAACTAATTTATTCATCATATATAAAGTGAAAAGAGCATTCTATTTTTCACAGATAAAATTCTTATTTTGTCGTATAGTATATCAGATTAGTTTTATGAATTAGTTTTATGAAATCTTCTGTATGAAGTTATATTTTTAATTTTATGTATTTTAAATTATTTAATACAGACATAACTTATGTCATTATGAATGCTTCGTCATATTATTGTTGTTATGATGTTGACCTATGATTTTTATTTGTGATTAATAGTAAAATAATGTTTATTATTTTAATTATAGATCGATGGATGTAATTATATTTTATTATGGTATATTGAGTATCTTGTTTTGCTGGGTATTATGCAATTGAATAGAAATGTAAGTGACAGGGTAGGGTAGATGATAATACGCAAAAAAAGCAATGGACCTTCTGATCCTATGAATGAAGATTCTGAATATTCTCCAGTTATTGATTTTTCAGATGATTCTTGCAAAAAAATGATCAAAGCTGCTAAGCAGCGTGGATATGTGACTATGGAAGAATTAAATTCTGTCCTGAATCTTGATGATGCCGATTCCGAGCATATAGAAGATACTATTGCTGTGTTTTCGAATATGGGAATCAGCGTAATTGAAGGAGATAGTTTAGAAGATTTAGAAGAAGCTTCTGAAGATTCTTTAGATTTGGTTTCGGGTAATTCTACTGCACTCGCTGAGAGACGTAAAGATTTGGTTGATCGTAGTACTGATGATCCTGTACGTATGTATTTGCGAGAAATGGGATCTATAGAGTTACTTTCGAGAGAGGGTGAGATTGCGATTGCTAAAAGGATTGAGGCTGGCCGAGCAATGATGATGGCGAGTCTATGTGAAAGCCCTCTTACTTTCCAAGCTCTTATTATTTGGCGTGATGAGTTAAATGAGGGTACTACGCTTTTGCGTGAGATTATAGATCTGGAGGGGGCATGTGCTGTTCCAGGATCAAAAATGTCCATTTTTAGAAGATCAGAAGAAGATTTTATTTCAAATCAGAGAGATGATGAGCATCTAAGAAGTGATAGTAGAAAAAGAAGCGATAATGATAAATTAGAAGATAGTAATGATGAGAATCTAAGAAACAATAAGAGAAAAATAAGTGATAATGATAAGTTAGCAGATAGTAACGATGATATTGAAGATATAGTAGCAGATGAAGATGATGAGTATGATGATGAAGATGACTCTGTACATACAATATCTGCTATGGAAGAACAACTAAGACCACAGGTCATGAATACTCTTAATGAGATTGCTGATGCATATCAGCAATTGAGGATGTTTCAGGATGGTGGGAATAACAAGCATGATGAGAAGATATCTGCAGGATGTAGAGCATTAAAAGAAAAATTGGTTAAGTTGGTAAGATCTCTTTCTCTTAATCAGACTCGTATTAATCTTTTGGTTGAGCAATTATATGACATTTCAAAACGTATTATGCATAATGAAGGTAAGTTGCTACGACTAGCAGAATCTTATGGCATTAAGCGAGATGTCTTTTTAGAAAGATATAAAGATAATGAGACAGAACTTAATTGGTTAGATAATGCGAAAAGTTTTCCTGATGCGGGATGGAAAGATTTTATTTCTTGTGAGGCGGATTCTATATTTCAAATTAGAGATGAGCTTAAAGGAATAACATCTGAAACAGGTATATCAATATCCGAATTTCGTCATATTGTCTCGATGGTAAGAAAAGGGGAATGTGAAGCTAGTATTGCTAAAAAAGAGATGGTAGAGGCTAATTTGCGTCTAGTTATATCTGTTGCTAAGAAATATACAAATCGCGGATTGCAGTTTTTGGATCTAATTCAAGAAGGCAATATTGGTTTGATGAAAGCAACTGAAAAATTTGATTGGTGGATGGGATTTAAATTTTCTACATACGCAATGTGGTGGGTCAAGCAGTCAGTTACTCGTTCTATAGCTGATCAATCTCGTACGATCCGAATTCCTGTGCATATGATTGAGACTATTAATAAAATTGTTCGTACATCACGTCAGATGTTAAACGAGATAGGGCGTGAGCCTACTCCCGATGAATTGGCCAAGAAGCTTATTATGCCTTTAGAAAAAGTGCGAAAAGTTTTAAAAATTGCCAAGGAGCCGATTTCTTTAGAGACTCCTATAGGTGATGAGGACGCTTCACATCTGGGCGATTTTATAGAAGATAAAAATGCGGTATCCCCGGTTGATTCTGCAATTCAGGCAAATTTGCGTGAAACTACAACTCGAGTCCTAGCTTCTTTGACGCCTAGAGAAGAGAGAGTATTGCGTATGCGTTTTGGTATCGGAATGAATACTGACCATACTCTTGAAGAGGTTGGAAGGCAATTTTGTGTTACTCGTGAGCGTATTCGTCAAATAGAGGCTAAAGCAATTCGCAAATTAAAGCATCCTAGTCGTTCTAAAAAATTAAGAAGTTTTTTGGATTGCTAATAATCTTCCTTACGATATTTAACGGTATTTTTTATTATTCGTGTTGGACATTTTGACTTTATTTTAGTTTTTATTGAGGGAATTTGAATAATATGATTATTGTTTATGGCATCAGTTATATATATATTTATGATACATAAATATTATTATTGCTATCTTGCATTATTAAATAACAATCTCTATCTGAATATTGATTATTTTAAAATGCTTTTTGTATAAATATGAAATTTATAGGCATTTTTTATATTTATAAGATTGAATAACATTATAGTATATCAATTGATCTGTTTTTATTTTTAATATATATCTGTACATGTTTAACAGATTATTTTTTATAATTTATTGATTGCTATATAGTATAATTTTTCAATTTGATAGTATTTTACAAATATTATATGTTTATAATAATTTTTATGAACTAAAGCTATTTATTCTTATATGTTTAATGTAGCTTCAATATATTTATGCACATAATCTTTTATATTGTTTGCAGATAGCCAATTATTGTAATGATATATAAATATTATATATCATTATTGTATGGTATAACCTTAAAACAAGATTAGATTTCAATTATACATCAATATTTTTAAGTTAATTCTAAATATGCTATAACTGGCGTATGATCTGAAGGTTTTTCACATCCTCTTGGTGTTTTATCTATTAAAGATGATACAAGGAAAGATGTTGCCTCTGGAGACAACATTATATGATCAATGCGAACTCCTTTATTTTTTTTCCATGAACCGGAATGATAGTCCCAAAAAGAGTAAAGATTATCTTCATCGCTTATAGCGCGTATTGCGTCTATAAAGCCTATATTTTGTAATTGCTGAAAATATTGTCGCACTTCTAAGCTAAAGCACGCATCATTTTTCCATATATTTGGATCGTAGCAATCTCTAGGATGCGGAATTATGTTATAATCTCCTATCAGTATAAAAGGCTCTTCTAATTCAAGCCGTTGAGATGCAAATTGTAAAAGACGCTTGATCCATGATAATTTATAATCGTATTTGGGGGATGATATTGGATTGCCATTAGGAAGGTAAATATTAGCTATACGTAAAATTTTCCCACTAATTGAAAACGTAGCTTCTATAAACCTTGCTTGATTATCAAGATCATCTCCAGGAAGTCTTTTTATTACTTCTTCTGGTTGAAATTTTGATATAATAGCGACTCCATTATAAGCTTTTTGTCCATGTATTTCAACGTGATAACCTAATGATTCAATTATCTCAACGGGGAAATTTATATCCTCTGTTTTAGTTTCTTGCAAACATATAATATCAGGATTGTTGTCTTTTATCCATGTAACTACGTTTTCTATCCTTGCTCGAATACTGTTTACATTCCATGTTGCAATTTTGATATTTAGCATTTAATTTTTCCTATTTTATATGGAAAAACTTATTCCACATCCACAGCTACTACTAGCATTTGGATTTCTTATTTGAAAAGATTTACTTAATAGGGTTTCTACAAAATCTACTTCTGAATTTTTAAGATATTCAAGTGATATTTTGTCTATAAATATTTTAGCTCCTTGTTTTTCAAATACCACATCATCTTCAGACAAATTAGATGCAATATCAAATTTATAAGAAAATCCAGAACATCCTCCTCCTTCTACGGAAATCCTTATAGCTTGTTTATCGCTTT
Source organism: Candidatus Liberibacter americanus str. Sao Paulo (assembly GCF_000496595.1). Lineage (NCBI taxonomy): Bacteria > Pseudomonadati > Pseudomonadota > Alphaproteobacteria > Hyphomicrobiales > Rhizobiaceae > Liberibacter > Candidatus Liberibacter americanus. The sequence goes on along the minus strand of NC_022793.1, from coordinate 1,011,140 downwards.
CGGATTTAAGTATTGTTTTTATTTGTTTGGCAGCTTCATCAGTGATTTTTATCAGTTCTTCCATTAATTCCTCCGTGGATATATATCGATACCTATGCTAGTGTAATTTGTTCTTAAATGATACATTGATTCTGTAAAATATTCTTCTAAGATGAAAAGGAAAAAAGTGATAGCTATAAGTAAATTAGGATTTGGTTATGAAAAAAGAGCTGTTTATGCTGCGAATCCTCTTCGTAGTTTAGGTAGGATATATCCAGAAAATAAAAGTTTGACTCGTTCTGAATTCCAACGTGATCGAGATAGATTGATCCATACTACTGCATTTCGTCGATTGAAAGATAAAACTCAGGTATTTTTTGATCAAAATAGAGATCATTATCGGACTAGATTGATGCATACAATTGAGGTGTCGCAGATAGCTAGATCATTAGCACGTGCATTAAAGCTTGATGAAGATTTAGCTGAAGGAATAGCTTTAGCACATGATTTTGGACATCCTCCTTTTGGTCATGCTGGAGAGAATGTATTGCATGATCTTCTCTCTTTTTGTGGTGGCTTTAATCATAACATACAGTCTTTTCGTATCGTAACGGAATTAGAACATAGCTATGCTGATTTTGATGGTATAAATCTTACTTGGGAGACTCTTGAAGGATTAATAGGCCATAATGGTCCAGTATTAGATAAAGATTCGGAAGAAACGAAATCATTTCCTAGGATATTTTTTGATAATTATGAAGTTCATGGATTAAGTCTTTCTAATTTTGCTAGCCTTGAATCTCAGATAGCTGCTATTGCTGATGATATAGCTTATGACGCTCATGATATTGATGATAGTTTGCGTGCCAATTTATTAACTTTTGATATGTTGGAAGAGGTGTCTTTTTTAAAAAAACATATTGCTGAATTAAGGGATCTATATCCAGATTTGGATAAGAAAAGAATTGCACATGAAATTGTACGACGACAAATAACAGCTATGGTTGAGGATGTTATAGATGTTGCACAAGATAGATTATCTGTGTTAAAGCCTAGTTCGATTGATGATATTCGAGGTTCAGGTTGCCGTATAATAGATTTTTCCGAAGGTATGTCTGTGATAGATAGACAAATCAAATATATGCTTAGAAGTAGAGTTTACACTCATCCTAGTATTGTTGTTGCTCGTAGTAAGGTAGAAAATATTGTCCGTGAAATATTTAATGCATATATGTCTAATCCTCAAGCAATGGGGGATTGTTGTAATTCAATGGATGATTTTACTAGTATGAGTGATTCTGTTAAAGCAAGGCGAATAGGTGATTATATAGCTGGGATGACCGATAGTTATGCACTGCGTGCATATCATTCTTTATTTGGTGTTATTCCTGATTTGCCATGGATCAATTTTTAAGGTTTTTTGTCCAGTTTTTGTCTTATATTTCTTATTAAGTGGTAATGATGATGCATCTGTTTACAGACTTTAGTTTTAGGATTAGAAAATATATAAAAGATATTGATTTCAACGTAACTATAGATGAAATTTATTTAGATCGCATTATTGTAGAGCGTCCACGTGACGTGGCTCATGGCCATTTAACTACTAATGCAGCAATGATTTTGAGCCGTCCACTAGGGCTATCTCCTATTGCAATATCAGAATTAATTGCTGAGCGTATTCGGATGGATAGCGATGTCGATTCTGTATTTGTTGCAGGGAAAGGATTTATTAATTTATACCTTTCAACTTTTTATTTAGAAAAAAATCTTTCTTCAATTATTATGGCTGGTATAGATTATGGTCGTTTATCAATTGGAAAAGGAAAAAAAGTTAATATTGAATATGTATCCGCTAATCCAACAGGTCCGATGCATGTGGGACATTGTCGTTGTGCTGTTGTAGGAGATGTACTTGCTAATCTTATGTCATTTTCTGGTTATGAGGTTACTAGGGAATATTATATCAATGATGCTGGTGCACAGATTGATATACTGGCTCGCTCTGTATTTTTGCGTTATAAACAAGCTCTGGAAAATGATGATTTTGATCTTCCAGAAGGTTTTTATCCAGGTAGCTATTTGAAGCCTATAGGAAAAGATTTAGTCGCCAAATACGGTTCGGAATTATTGAATTTATCTGATGAAGAATGGCTGCCAAAAATAAGAGATTATTCTGTTCGGGCAATGATGGATATCATAAAAAGTGATTTAAGATATCTTAATATCAGACATGATATATTTGTCTCAGAGAAAGAGTTCCACGATGATAATGCATCTTCCATAAAAAGTATAATTTCTGATTTAACACATGCAGGGTATGTATATAAGGGAACTTTACCTCCACCAAAATCAAGGACTGTAAATGATTTGGAAAATGAACGTCCGCAGATATTATTCCGTTCTACTATAGTTGGAGATGATGTTGATCGCCCCTTATTGAAATCAGATGGATCTTATACTTATTTTGCTGCTGATCTTGCATATTTTAAATATAAGTATAAACGTGGTTTTAACGATATTATCTATGTTTTAGGATCTGATCATAGTGGTTATGTGAAACGCCTTGAAGCAATAGCAGCAGCCGTATCGGATAACAAGGCAGATATTAAAGTTATTTTATGCGAGTTGGTTAGACTTTATAGTGATGGTGTGCCTATCAAGATGTCAAAACGTGCAGGAGATTTTATAACTCTTCGTTATGTTGTAGACGAAGTTGGTTGTGATTCTGTACGATTTATGATGCTATGGCGTAAGAATTCAGAGTTATTAGACTTTGATTTTTATAAAATAAGGGAACAATCTAGAGATAATCCCGTATTTTATGTACAATATGCTTATGCACGATGCAGATCAATTTTTAGACAAGCAAAATATTTTTTCGATGATGTTGATTTTGATTCTTTTAAATCAAATAAAATTCCTAGAGGTTTCCATTGGGAAGCTAGTGAATTGCAACTTATTGTAAAGCTTTTAGAGTATCCTCGTATTATTGAAAATGCAACTGTTTTGCAAGAGCCGCATAAGCTTGCATTCTACTTATATGATCTTGCTAGCCTTTTCCATAGTCATTGGAGTCATGGTAAAAAATCTCCTGAATTAAGATTTATAAAAGAAAATGATAGAGAATTAACTATGGTAAGATTGCAGTTAGCATATGCTGTTGCTTTAGTTATCAATTCTGGGCTTGATATTATAGGGGTTGCATCTCCTAATGAAATGAGTTGAATATAGAAAGATATTATTTTTATAGGAATGAATTCATTATTATTGGATGGTGTTAGTTATGGAAAGTAAGCTTGGCTTTTTTGATAAGAGAAATGGTTGTATTTCACAAAAAAAAGATATTTCTTCATCAAATGAGTTAGATTCTAACATTAAAATTCTTGCATATAAGTTGGCAGATGGTTTTTTAAAAGACAAAATTTTTTTTGATGATCTTGAACGAGAATTACTTGTATCTCTTAGTAATCTTAGTGAGGGAAACATATCTTGTTATGATACTGCAAAAAAGTCTACTCGTTCTCCTTTATTAGATAAATCATTATCAAATTTAAAAAAATCTTACAAGTCTTTTAATAAGAATAGTGTTTCAGATGTTAATTACGCTTTTCCTGTTGTCGATGAAAATAATAGAGTATGTGGTAGTGATTTTGATAAAAATAATGTTCCTGTCGCAAGTTCTGTTTTAAGCAAAAAAGAAAATATAGATTATAAGAAATTAAATTCATCTTTGGAGAATAATTCAGAAAATTCAGCATCATTCGATCAAAGTAAAGTGACAACAAATTATTCAAAACTATATACAAGTACAAGTGTTACTGGCGACTTTGTTGATGAATTAGATGATTGTTTGGAGAAGTCATTTAAAGCTGACTATGATAATTATATTAAGCCTGAAATAGATAAAGATCCCGTTTTAAATAATAAATTATCAGAAGATGTTAATGATTCTACAAATAGCAATTTTTCTAGAACATTGAATGATTTTGATAATATTATTTCTTTTAAAAAGAATAAAGAAGAAAATAATGTCATTTTTAAAGATGATTTAAAAAATATTGCGATTTCAAATGACGTGTCTTCAAGATCTTTGCAAACTAGTGGTTTTCATTTATCTAATCAGTCTGAAAGAAAAATTGAAACTTCATTTTATCCTGAAAATGATGTTGATGACAGTTTGAAATTAGATATTAATGATATTGAAAAAGAGCTTTTTTCAGTTGCTTCTTTTCCAAAAGGTGTGCCTCATTCTGGCGAATTTTCTTTTGATAATCAAGAAAAGTTTGGCATTACTTCAGAAGGAAATAGCATTATTTTTGACTCTAATAAAATTATTAATTTTAATAGATTGCCGGAAGTATTAAATGATAATAATATGCCTATACCATCATTATTTGATGATGAAAAAGCGTGTATTGATAATATGAGCTTTAATTATGATAAAGTTGATAATGATTATTCCTTTCAAAATGTATCTAATGGAATAAAGAGAGATAATTTGCGCAGTGATACAAAAGGATATGAAGATTTGAATTTTAATAATGATGTATATTCTGGAGAAGATCTTACAAAAATAGAATTATCAACTACGGGAAATAAACATGATAAAGGTGTGACGATAATTCGCAGTAGTCGCTTTTGGTTGATAGGATATGTTACAGTTATAATAATATTAGGTTTTTACTGGTTTTTTCAATTGCATCGTGAAGTAGAATACTATACTGGCAACACGCATATTATATCTGCGATTAAGGATCCAGTTCAAATTATTCCTTCAGAATCAGAAGATGATATATCTGATAATCAAGTTAGTGAGGTCTATGATCGGGTTACAGGTAAAAAGCCATCTTCTCCAAAACAAACTAGGTTGTTGGACTCGCAAGAGAAACCGGTTGATTTATATAATATCAATAAAGATAAAAGAAATCATGTATCTAGCAGTATTGTAAGAAATAATATCAAAAATTAGGCTCAATCAAATATTGATTAGTGCTGGTAAATTTTTCCAGATATATATGGTTTTTAGGATATTATGATTTAGTAAAATTAAAGTGAGATTTTGTTATTTCTTATACTTTTATGGTAATTGACTTTATAATATAGTGTTAATAGACAGTTTTTGTTGTTTTTATTTCGTATTATGTCGTTTTTATCCGTTTCTTTTGTTTTATAATGTATAAAGTTTATGTTTTTATTTATTTATATGTAGTTTACAAATTATTTTTAGTTTATATTTTTTAATAGGGTGTTACATATAGAAATTCATATTTTTATATCAATTTATAATGCAAGGTTTTTAAATTAATGGCTTCTCATAAATCCAAAGTATTGATTATTGGTTCTGGTCCAGCTGGATATACTGCAGCTATATATTCTGCTCGCGCTATGCTTGATCCGGTTATTATATCTGGGTTGGAATTTGGTGGACAGCTGATGATAACTGAAAGCATCGAAAATTATCCAGGATTTTCTGATCCGATTAAAGGAAATTTTTTGATGGAACAGATGAGACTTCAAGCAGAGAGTTTTGGAACAAAGATAATAAGAGAAGTTGTAGTATCAGTTGATCTAGATCAGCGTCCATTTATTGTTGAGACTGATTCTGGAGATATTTGGCATACTGATGTTCTAATTATTGCGATGGGTTCTAAGGTTAAATGGCTTGGATTAGAAAGCGAGCGTATTTTGCAGGGATTTGGTGTATCTGCATGTGCTACTTGTGATGGTTTATTTTATAGAAACAAGGAAGTTTTGGTAGTAGGAGGTGGTAATACTGCTGTTGAAGAAGCTTTGCATCTTGCTAAAATTGCTCTAAAAGTTACATTAGTACATCGACGTTCATCTTTGCGATCGGAGAAAATTCTTCAAGATAGATTGTTTGCACAATCTAATGTTGATTTTATGTGGAATACTGAAGTTGTCGAAATTATTGGATCATCTCCCAATTCTGGTGCTTTGCCATCTGTATCAGGTGTTCGTTTGCGTCGTAATGATGATAATACAGTTTTTGAAGTTCCTATTGATGGTGTTTTTATTTCTATTGGATATAAACCGAATACAGATATTTTTTTAAATAAATTACGATTAACAGATTCAAATTATATATGGACTGCCCCTAATTCTACTGTTACTAGTGTGCCTGGTGTATTCGCAGCTGGTGATATTGCCGATGATAATTATCGACAAGCAATTACTTCGGCTGCTATGGGATGCATGGCCGCATTAGAGGCGGAGCGTTATCTTTCTATAAACGATATTTATATTTCTTAATTTATTTTATTATAAAACAAATCATATTTAAAAAAAAGGATATATCATGTCTTTTGATTGGGATAAATTACGGGTTTTTCAGGTGGTTGCCGAATCCGGTTCGTTTACACATGCTGCTGAGCAATTAAATCTATCCCAATCTGCTGTCAGTCGTCAGATAAGTGGACTTGAAGTAGAAGTAGGTGTCAAGCTTTTTTGTCGTCATGCACGTGGTTTGATGTTAACAGAACAAGGTAATATGCTGTATAGTACTGCATCTGATATTGCTATTAAATTAGAAAATGTGCAGGTTTTATTGAGTGAATCAGATAACAAGCCTGCGGGTAAACTAAGAATTGCAACTACGATAGATTTAGGACAAAATTTATTGGGTGATAACTTTCAAGAATTTTTATGTTTATATCCAGATATAAAAATTCAGTTTATTCTTGATAATAAAGATATAGATATCAGTATGAATTATGCCGATTGTGCTATTTGTCTTCGAAAACAACACCATCTTTCTTTAATACAGCGCAAATTGGTAACTATTAATATGCATGCTTATGCTTCTCCTAATTATTTAGAATCTCATGGAGAGCCTACGTCTATACAAGATCTTGATAATCATAATTTGATTACTTTTGGGGATTGTGTTCCAAAATCTATGGCAAATTTTAATTGGCTTGCAGTCTTAGGTCGTCCTCCTGATCTTCCTAGAATTCCTTATTTACAGGTTAATAGCTATCTATCTATTATGAAGTGTTGTATGCTAGGATCTGGTATAGCAATGTTGCCGAACTATATTATCAAAAATAATTCAAATCTTGTAAGGATAATGTCGAATTTTGATATGCCATCTTTCGAAGTTTATTTCTGTTATCCTGATTTTTTGAAAAATAATGGAAAATTAAAGGCTTTTAGGGATTTTATTGTTCTAAAATCTAAAAATTGGCAATTTTAAATTAAAATTATTCATAGTTATATAATCGTGAAAAATACCTTAGTGTTATAATATTCGGATATAAAAATAGTTGGTTATTATTATTATTGAATTTATGTATTAATAATTATTCACGCTATTATCTAGTTTTATTTTTAACACTATGTTATAAATTATCTGCGCAGTGTTATGATAATCAAACTTTATGGATAGATAATATGAAATTTTGGTCTATAACTTTAGTAACTATAATTTGTTTTTTATTGATAGCTATTTATTATGTATCCTTTGATTCAAGATCTGTGCCATTAAATAATCGCTTGGATATTGATGTTAATCTTATAACTCAAGAAGGTAAACAATTTACGCTTAATTCTTTATATGGAAAGCCTTCTATAGTTTTTTTTGGCTTTACAAATTGTGTTAAATTGTGTCCTACTACATTGTCTAACTTGGATGGTTGGTTGAAGAAAGCTGATCCAACAGGAAATTTGATTGGTGCTTATTTTATTACGGTTGATCCTAGAAGGGATAATCCTGAATTAATGAAAAAATTCGTTACTAAATTTTCTGATCGTATTATAGGATTATCTGGAGATCCTGTGAATGTTATGAAAGTTGTTAGGAGATTTCGTATCTATGTAAATGATGTTTTGGAAAACAAGTCAGATTCGGAAAATAAGTATTTTGTAGATCATACAACAGCTCTATTATTATTGAATGCTTCTGGTAGTATTGTAGGTACCATTGCTTATCAAGAAGATTCATCATCTGCTATTAATAAAATTAATCGATTAATTGCAGAAAATAGTAATAAGATGCCAGTTTAAATCATTTTAAATCATTTATTTAATATAGTAATCTTATTTCATATATTGTTGTTTATTATAGTGATTAATCGATTTATTTGTTTTTTTTATAAATAGTATAATTATATTATTAATCTATTTTTACATTGGTAAAAGTTTTATTTAATAATTGATATTAATAATTTTAGTTATTTTATTATTATAATTTAATAAATTTATGGACAAGGATATTATTTTTTATATAAGTTGGTTTTTTATTTATGAACGTTAATTTTTTTACAATATGAAATATGCTGAAAATGAATTACTTATAAATATTATATTACACAGTCTATAGAATATTTTTCTGTTTTAAGCATGTATACCCATATAAAGAATATATATATATGTATGTGAAAGGCAAGTTTATATGTAAAAGTATTTTTATTATAAATGACATTATCAATTTTAGCATTATGGTTATGATTGATGAAGGAAATTTAAGATTGTTGTATATTATTATTTTATAATATTTTTTCATTACAAGTAAATAATAGGTATTTGTGCTTTATATTAGATTATTTTTTAAATGTGAATGAATATGCCGAATAAAAAATTTCCTATTTCATTTCCGCTACTTCTTGCTGATATAGGTGGTACTAATATTCGCTTTGCGATATTGTTTAGCATAGAATCTGATCTTGAATTTATTTATACATTAAAAACGTCTGATTATAATAGTTTAGAGGATGCAATAAATGATTTAATTTTAAATAAGATATCAATAAAAGTAAGGCTACGTTCTGTATTTTTAGCTGTTGCTGCATCAATTTATTCTCAAGATAGTATAGTGATGACAAACTCTAAATTGGTTATTAGTCCAAATATATTGATATCTTATATGTCTTTTGAGGATGTTTTTATTATTAATGATTTTGAAGCGCAAGCTCTAGCGATTTCTTCATTAGATGATAGTAATTATGTTTGTATTGCTAATAATACGAAAAATATTAGTTGTGTTTACTCATCTAAGGTTATTATTGGTCCTGGTACTGGATTGGGTGTAGCAGGATTAATACGTGTTAATGATTCGTGGGTTCCCATTGCTGGAGAAGGTGGTCATATGAATATAGGACCTATTTCTAAGCGTGATTTTGAGATTTTCCCTTATTTGACAAAATATGTTGATGGAAGATTTTCTGCTGAAAGTTTGCTTTCTGGTAGAGGTCTCGTAAGTATCTACAAAGCAGTTTGTGTTGCTAATGGTATTGAAGATAATAGTATATTTTATCCTGAAGATATACTATCTAAGGGTTTAAATCCTATTTCATGTGAGGCCATTGATCTTTTTTGTGAATATCTAGGACGCTTTTCTGGAGATCTTGCATTATTATTTATGGCGAGAGGTGGTGTGTATATTTCTGGTGGTATTTCTTATGTTATTAAAAATTTTTTACATAGTTCTAGTTTTCGTTATGCTTTTGAAAATAAATCACCCCATAAAGATCTGATGCGTAAAATACCGATATATCTTGTAACAAATCCTAACATTGCTCTTTTGGGGATGCTTTCATATATAAGAAAATCTTATAATTATGTGTTACATTATGAGGGAATTAAGCGTCGTTGGTATTGACTATTTTTTCATGTGTGTACGATTATATTATTTTTAATCATATAATATTTATTTATTGAGAGAAGTAATATGCAAAAATCTCCGATGAGAATTGCTATTTTAGGTGGAGGAGGACGTATGGGTAAGGCCTTGGTTAAGGCGATTCATGAAAATTCCTCTGTCAATTTACAATCTATAATAGTACGTGCAGGCTCTCCTCTTTTGGGAAAGGATGCTGGTGTTGTTGCGGGAATGCCGTTTATTGGTGTTCAGTTTACCGATGATATTAAAAAAGCATTGCATTCTGTAGATGGAGTGATTGATTTTTCTTCTCCTGCATTTACTTTAGAAGCTTTGAAAATCTCCTCTGATATGCATATCGTGCATATTATTGGCACAACGGGTTTTTCTGATAATGATAATAATATAATTAATGATTTTTCTAGAAATGCTAAAATTGTTAAATCAGGAAATATGAGCTTAGGTATTAATTTTTTGGGTGCGTTGGCAAAAATATCTGCAAGGTATTTTCCCGGGAATAAATGGGATTTTGAAATTTTAGAAATGCACCATCGTCATAAATTAGATGCCCCTTCAGGAACGGCATTATTTCTTGGAGATGCTATATCTAGTGGTCGTAATGTAGATCTTTCTAAGAATTATGTGTTAGATCGCAATAAAAAACATCAACTGCGTAAAGAAGGTTCTATTGGATTTGCAACATTGCGAGGAGGATCTGTCGTTGGAGATCACTCTATTATTATTGCTGGTGAAGGTGAATCTATAACATTATCGCATAGTGCTTATGATAGATCTATTTTCGCAAATGGTGCTATTACTGCAGCTTTATGGGCATTATCTAAAGATAATGGATTATATTCGATGTTGGATGTTTTAGATATGGAATTATTTGATAAGGAATAAAATTTATGACTAGGATGCTTGTTCTTGTTCGTCATGGTCAAAGCGAGTGGAATTTTAAAAATCTTTTCACCGGTAAGATGAATCCTCCTTTAACGCCTGTTGGAGTAAATGAGGCGATATCGGTTGGTAAGAAATTTATCGAGCATGGAATATCTTTTGATGCTGCTTTTAGCTCTTCATTAAAAAGATCTCAGGATACTTGTAAGTTAATTTTAAAAGAAGTTAATCAAGAAAATATTCAGCCAATTTATTCAGCTGCTCTTAACGAACGTGATTATGGTGATCTTTCTGGGATGAATAAAGATGATGCTAGGAAAAGATGGGGGGATTATCAAGTAAATATTTGGCGTCGTTCATATGATGTATCTCCTCCAAGAGGAGAAAGTCTTAGAGATACAAGCGCTCGTGTTTTATCGTATTATCTTACTTCTATTTTACCAGTTATACTACAAAATAAATCAGTTCTTGTGACGGCACATGGTAATTCCTTGCGATCTTTATTAATGGTTTTAGACGGTATAAATTCAGATAGTATTGCTGATGTAAATATAGATACAGGAGAGCCAATTTTATATCATTTAAATACAGATTCAACCGTGATTTCAAAAAAGATTTTTAGAAAGACATAGTTTAGATAAAATTAAATGATATAGTACATAATATAATTATATTGGTTTTTATTATTATTTAACGCTTAACTTTTTTTATAATTATTTATAATATGATCAATTATGTTAAAATCATTTTGGACTATGTTTTAATCTTATAAATCACCATAAACTATCGATGCTCTTTATCAATCATTAATCTAAATATCAATACATTATCTTAATGTATTGTAGATATATAAAATTTTATAAATTATAAGTAAAATTGTTTTATATTTCAGGGATATACCTCTAAACTAGGGAAGTGTTTTATATTTTTTATTAATAAAGAGAGGATTTATTTGATATCTTATATGATAAAATTTATAAAACATATTTTTAATTCATTCCTTGCCAATTATCTGCAATTTTTATATCTACTTTTAATGGTACCATTAATTTAATTCTAGGTAAGCATGCGTTTTTCATTGATTGCATAATAATATTAGAAGCTTGTTCTATTTCTTCTTCTGTTGCTTCAAAGAGAAGTTCGTCGTGAATTTGTAATAACATTTTTGTTGATAAATTATGTAAATCAAATAACTTTTGCACTTTGATCATAGCTCTTCTTGTGATATCTGCTGCTGATCCTTGTATAGGAGCATTAACTGCGGCTCTTTCACTAATACTTCTAATAGATTTTTTAGGTGAGTTGATATCCTCATAATATATTCGACGTCCAAAAATAGTTTCTACAAAAGAATTTTCTCTTACAAAATTTTTTGTATTTTCAATATATTCATATATTCCTGGGAAGCGATTAAAGTATCTATTAATATAGTCAGCTGCTTCATGACGTGTTATCTTAAGCTGTTTTGCGAGCATGAAAGGTGATATGCCGTATATTATACTAAAATTTATAGTTTTTGCGCGTCTTCTCATATCTTGAGATACTTTATCTGAGCTTATCCCAAAGATCTCTGATGCTGTAACTGTATGAATATCCAGTGATTTTTCGAAGGCCTTACATAATGGGTTTATTTGTGCAATATGTGCTAAAATTCTTAATTCAATTTGATTATAGTCTGCTGAAACAAGTTTTTTCCCGGGAGAAGCTATGAATGATTTTCGAATTTTTTTCCCTAAATCGCTTTTTATGGGAATATTTTGAAGATTTGGTTCTAAAGAGGAAAGTCGTCCAGTAGTTGTGGATGCTATTGAATAAAACGTATGTATGCGATTTGTCTTATTATTTATATGATGTGGTAAGGAGTCAGAATATGTTGATTTTATTTTTGATATTTGACGCCATTCAAGAATATACGGAATAAGAGGACTGTTTCCATAGTTTATTTGTTCAATATCTTCAGCTTTGGTTTTCCATTGTCCTGTTTTGGTTTTATTTCCGCCTGGTAATTTAAGTTTTTCAAATAAAATATCTCCTAGTTGTTTGGGTGAGGCAATATTAAATTTTTCTCCAGACTCATTATATATTTTTTCTTCTAATACTGACAGATCTTTTGATAATTCATACGAAAGATCTAAAAGCAATTTTTTGTCTATTTTTATTCCTTCTATTTCCATTTGTGCTACGACATTAATTATTGGCTTGTCCAATCTTTCATATACACAGAGTAATCTTTCAGAAATTAACTTTGCCTTAAGTAGCAACCATAATTTTAAAATAACATAACTGTTATTTTTGGCATATTCTTGAATTTGTAAATCATTGATTTCATCAATTGGTATAAATGATTTTCTTGATCCTAATATATCTTTTCGTTTCATAATATTATAAGAAAGCCATTTATTGGCAATGTATTGCAAATCATGAGAAGATTTGCTGGAGTTTAATACATAGGACATGATCATGATATCATCAAATCCGTTTATGGTAATTCCATAGCGATGTAAAACAAGTTTATCATATTTTATGTTATGTCCTATTTTAAGTATTTTTTCATTTTCAAATAAATCTTTTAAATGGGATAAAACATCTTCTATTGAGTATTTTTCTTTTCTAAAATTCAATGGAATATATATTGTAATATTTTCCTCTTTTGAATAGGAAGGGTAATTATCAAGAATGCTGAACGAAATTGCAATTGGCTTGGAATTAAAAGCATCTATTATATCAGTTATAATTTTGAAAGAAACTATGTTACTTTTCTTTAATATACCAATCCATTTTTTAATATCTTCAATATCAATTATTTTGATATATGCATTATATTCGATATTTGATTTAGATAAAATTTTATAACGTTCTAAAAATAAGTTTTTAGTGCTATTTTTTGATATACTTCCCTCAAGTTTTCCTGAAATTATATCGTCGTTATAATTTTTATATTTTCCCGCTATTGCTTTATTAGGTACAAAATCTATATCTATAAATAAAGGATCAATGTTATTTGCATTGCAATCGCAGGCCTTAGCAACACGGTTTATTAGTTTAGTAAATTCTAAAGCCTTAAGAAAAGAAATTATCTTAGGTCCGTTTTTATCCTCTAATATTAGATTATCAATCGGGATGCTGATTTGTACATCTGTGCGAAGTTTAACGAGATTACGAGAAGTTAGCACTATATCTATATTATTTAATATGCTTTCACGTCTTTTTTTTTGTTTTATTTGATTTGCATTTTTAATAATATTATCAACATTTTTATACTCTTGTAGAAGAGATATGGCTGTTTTATATCCTATTCCCGGAGCTCCTGGAATATTATCAGAAGGATCTCCCGCTAATGCTTGCAAACACACCATTTGTTCTGGTTTGACATTCCATTTTTTAATAACGCTTTCAACATCGATTTTTTCTTCATTGATTGTATCATACATGCAAATATTAGGACTTATTAGTTGCATTAAATCTTTATCTGTAGATATAATGGTAACTAAAAAACCTTCTTTCTCTGCTAAGATAGCATATGTTGCAATAATATCGTCAGCTTCGAAACCTTTGAGTTCAATAGATTGTATTCCAAATGCTTTTGTTGCTAAACGCACAATCGGTAATTGAGGTATTAACATTTCAGGAATTTGACTACGATTGGCTTTATATTCCGGATAAATGTCATTTCGGAAAGTTTTCCCAGAATGATCAAACACTACAGCAAAATGGGATGCCGTGTTTTCTATACGCGAATTTTGTAGTAATTTCCATAACATGTTGCAAAAACCAGAAATAGCATTTACTGGCAATCCATCTAATTTACGATAAAGGGGAGGCGTTGCGTAAAATGCTTTATATATAAAACTTGATCCATCAACTAGGAAAATATGCTTATTTTCTTTTTGCATAAATAATTAGACTCTTAAACTTTTTATTATATCAACACGCTACTATTTAGTTAATTACTAGGAAAATAACTTAGAAGGAAGTTATTATTAAGATCAATTCTATTATACGTCTAAGATAATTTATGATGATTATATAGTATTTTTATCACTCTTATCTAATATACAGTATTCAGATTAGATTACGATAATTTATTTTTTTACAATATATATCTTCCATAACATTATTTAATGTTATTTATTTTTTATAAAATTATTAACACAATGATATCTCAATGGATTTATAAAACAATAATAATTAATTTATCTTTAGAAATTATTTGTATAATACTGTAATCACACTCTTAATTATACATAATATTTACATAAGTTATTACGAATCCTTTGTAAAATGCTACAATCATTATTGTTGAATATAAATTTTGATTTAGTGATTTTTTCGTAAGCTGTTATATAAGCCTTTGATACATCAAGTATAAGTTCATTGGGTATTTTAGGTATTTTATCTTTATAAGGATAGCAACGTTTAAGTATCCAATTTCTAATAATGTCTTTATCTAATCCAGACGGCATAATGCCATCTATAATAGATTGTTTATAACCTTCTATTGTCCAATAACGACTAGAATCAGGAGTGTGTATTTCATCTGCTAATATTATTTCATTTGATTTATTTAATCCAAACTCGTATTTGCTATCTGCAAGAATTAAACCGCTATCTGCCGCTATTTTACATCCGCGATTGAAGAGAGATAGAGAATAATTTGAAATTATATCCCATTGCTTTTTTGTAAGAATGCCCTGTTGAATAATTTCGTGTGCGGATATTGGGAGATCATGATCATTTTTTGCAGATTTGGTGGTAGGAGTTATGATTGGTTGCGGTAGTTTTTGATTCTTACTCATTCCATCAGGGAGACGGTGGCCATATATTATACGATCTCCTTTTTTATATAACGTAAGGATAGAAGTATTCGTATTGCCTGATAGATAGCCACGTACAATTAATTCTATAGGAATCATTTTTAATTGTTCCCCGACCAAAACATTGGGGTCAGGATAATCTATAGCATAATTTTTACATATATCAGATGTATTTTTAAACCAGTATTTTGTCATCTGATTTAATATTTGCCCCTTATGAGGAACGCAGGCAATATTACGGTCAAAAGCACTTAATCTATCTGTTGCTATTGTTATACGAATGCCGTTATCTAAAAAGTAATTTTCACGTACTTTGCCAGAATAATAATTTGGTAATTCTGCTATATAAGCTTTGGAGAGGGTTTCCATTATTATGACCTCTACATATTATTGTTGTTTTATTATTTTTTAAGGATTTACGTTTCTAGGGGATATAGTTTTTATTTGATAGAGTCAAATAAGGTTTAAAAAAAGATATAAGAGATATGTTATAAGATTAAGTGATATAAAAATATATATGTATTTGTATTTTTGTTGACTAAAGTAGAATGATCTGTTTAATATTGCGGGTTGGTATTTGACAAAGGAATAAGGAGAAGGAAGGGAGACATGGACGGCGATTTTTAATATTTGTAATATTATTTATTAATATTATGGATTTAGGAACGTTTAAGATGTTTTTCTAACTAGTTGATGCGTTTATATACGTTATTAGCGGAAGGATTTGAGCATGTTTGCGTTTTTAGCAATAACATGAGAGTTTGATCCTGGCTCAGAACGAACGCTGGCGGCAGGCTTAACACATGCAAGTCGAGCGAGTACGCAAGTACTAGCGGCAGACGGGTGAGTAACGCGTGGGGATCTACCTTTTTCTACGGGATAACGCACGGAAACGTGTGCTAATACCGTATACGCCTTTAGAGGGAAAGATTTTATTGGAGAAAGATGAACCCGCGTTAGATTAGCTAGTTGGTGGGGTAAAGGCCTACCAAGGCGATGATCTATAGCTGGTCTGAGAGGACGATCAGCCACACTGGGACTGAGACACGGCCCAGACTCCTACGGGAGGCAGCAGTGGGGAATATTGGACAATGGGGGCAACCCTGATCCAGCCATGCCGCGTGAGTGAAGAAGGCCTTAGGGTTGTAAAGCTCTTTCGCCGGAGAAGATAATGACGGTAACCGGAGAAGAAGCCCCGGCTAACTTCGTGCCAGCAGCCGCGGTAATACGAAGGGGGCGAGCGTTGTTCGGAATAACTGGGCGTAAAGGGTGCGTAGGCGGGCGATTAAGTTAGAGGTGAAATCCCAAGGCTCAACCTTGGAACTGCCTTTAATACTGTTTGTCTAGAGTTCAGGAGAGGTGAGCGGAATTCCGAGTGGAGAGGTGAAATTCGTTGATATTCGGAGGAACACCAGTGGCGAAGGCGGCTCACTGGCCTGATACTGACGCTGAGGCACGAAAGCGTGGGGAGCAAACAGGATTAGATACCCTGGTAGTCCACGCTGTAAACGATGAGTGCTAGCTGTTGGGTGGTTTACCATTCAGTGGCGCAGCTAACGCGTTAAGCACTCCGCCTGGGGAGTACGGTCGCAAGATTAAAACTCAAAGGAATTGACGGGGGCCCGCACAAGCGGTGGAGCATGTGGTTTAATTCGATGCAACGCGCAGAACCTTACCAGCCCTTGACATGGTGGGACGATATCAGAGATGATATTTTCTTTTCGGAGACCCACACACAGGTGCTGCATGGCTGTCGTCAGCTCGTGTCGTGAGATGTTGGGTTAAGTCCCGCAACGAGCGCAACCCCTGCCTATATTTGCCATCATTAAGTTGGGAACTTTATAGGGACTGCCGGTGATAAGCCGGAGGAAGGTGGGGATGACGTCAAGTCCTCATGGCCCTTATGGGCTGGGCTACACACGTGCTACAATGGTGGTGACAGAGGGTTGCAAAGTCGCGAGGCGGAGCTAATCCCTAAAAGCCATCTCAGTTCGGATTGCACTCTGCAACTCGAGTGCATGAAGTTGGAATCGCTAGTAATCGCGGATCAGCATGCCGCGGTGAATACGTTCTCGGGCCTTGTACACACCGCCCGTCACACCATGGGAGTTGGTTTTGCCTGAAGACGGTGAGCTAACCGTAAGGAGGCAGCCGGCCACGGTAGGGTCAGCGACTGGGGTGAAGTCGTAACAAGGTAGCCGTAGGGGAACCTGCGGCTGGATCACCTCCTTTCTAAGGAAGATGTTTATTATTATTAGATTAATTTGATGATATTAGCATTTTTTAAAGATAGAGCGTTAAGCTCAAGATATGATCTGTTATTTATTAATGACAGTTTTTTATGTCGCCGTCCAAGTTTCTCTTTCTTTTCCCATGTTTTTGCGAATGATGGGGTCGTTTATTATTAAATAGGGCCCATAGCTCAGGCGGTTAGAGTGCACCCCTGATAAGGGTGAGGTCGGTAGTTCGAGTCTACCTGGGCCCACCACCCATTTTTAGGGGCCGTAGCTCAGCTGGTAGAGCGCCTGCTTTGCAAGCAGGATGTCAGCGGTTCGATTCCGCTCGGCTCCACCATTTGCAATTATTAATATTTTTTTGTTTTAATACATAAGATATATTAAAATTGAATAGAAGATAGATTTTTTTGTATTATAGATGATTGCATTGTATGCGAGCATTTATATTACCGACGTTAGATAACCGGACGTTGATAATTTATCTCAGGAATAGGTCTTGAAGAAGCATTGTTATAGAGATGATGTTTTTTTGATTGATTTTAAGTTATAATGATAATTATGACTATTGACAATGAGAGTGATCAAGCGCAAAAGGGCATTTGGTGGATGCCTTGGTATGCACAGGCGATGAAGGACGTGATATGCTGCGATAAGCTAAGGGGAGCTGCTAATAAGCTTTGATCCGTAGATTTCCGAATGGGGGAACCCACCTTAAGATGTCTAGGAAAGTGAACTGTAAGGTTTAATTTTTTAGGTATTTTTGGGTATCTTTACTTGAATAAAATAGGGTAAAAGAAGCGAACGCAGGGAACTGAAACATCTAAGTACCTGTAGGAAAGGACATCAATTGAGACTCCGTTAGTAGTGGCGAGCGAACGCGGACCAGGCCAGTGATAGATATATTTTAAGTAGAAATACCTGGGAAGGTATGCCATAGTAGGTGATAGCCCTGTACACGTAATGGATATATTTATACTTGAGTAGGGCGGGACACGAGGAATCCTGTCTGAATATGGGGCGACCACGCTCCAAGCCTAAGTACTCGTGCATAACCGATAGTGAACTAGTACCGTGAGGGAAAGGCGAAAAGAACCCCTACTAGGGGAGTGAAATAGACCCTGAAACCGAATGCCTACAAACAGTCGAAGGCCGCGAGGCTGACGGCGTACCTTTTGTATAATGGGTCAACGACTTAGTGTGACAAGCGAGCTTAAGCCGATAGGTGTAGGCGTAGCGAAAGCGAGTCTTAATAGGGCGATTAGTTTGTTGCATTAGACCCGAAACCGAGTGATCTATCCATGAGCAGGTTGAAGATTGGGTAACACCAATTGGAGGACCGAACCCGTATCTGTTGCAATAGATTGGGATGACTTGTGGATAGGGGTGAAAGGCCAATCAAACTCGGAGATAGCTGGTTCTCCGCGAAATCTATTTAGGTAGAGCGTTAACTGAATACCCTCGGGGGTAGAGCACTGGATAGGCTATGGGGGCTTACCGCCTTACTGATCCTAGCCAAACTCCGAATACCGAGGAGTAATAGTTGGCAGACACACAGTGGGTGCTAACGTCCATTGTGGAGAGGGAAACAACCCTGACCTCCATCTAAGGTCCCGAAGTCATGGCTAAGTGGGAAAGGAAGTAGAGATCCCAAAACAACCAGGATGTTGGCTTAGAAGCAGCCATCATTTAAAGAAAGCGTAACAGCTCACTGGTCTAGATAAGGTTTTCTGCGCCGAAAATGTAACGGGGCTAAAGCCATGCACCGAAGATGAGGACTTGTTTTATAACGAGTGGTAGCGGAGCGTTCCGTAAGCTGATGAAGGAGGATCTGTGAGGACCTCTGGAGGTATCGGAAGTGAGAATGTTGACATGAGTAACGATAAAGAGGGTGAGAGACCCTCTCGCCGAAAGACCAAGGGTTCCTGCTTAAAGTTAATCTGAGCAGGGTTAGCCGGCCCCTAAGGTGAGGCGGAGACGCGTAGCTGATGGGAACCACATTAATATTTGTGGGCCTGGTGGAAGTGACGGATTAAGTAAGTTGTACATTTTATTGGATTAGATGTGCTTTGAATTAGTTCCAGGAAATAGCTCCACCGTATAGACCGTACCCTAAACCGACACAGGTGGTTAGGTAGAGAATACTAAGGCGCTTGAGAGAACTGCGTTGAAGGAACTCGGCAAATTGCACGCGTAACTTAGGGATAAGCGTGACCTTTATTTGGGCAACCAGATAGAGGTGTCACAAACTAGGGGGTAGCGACTGTTTACCAAAAACACAGGGCTCTGCGAAGTCGTAAGACGAAGTATAGGGCCTGACGCCTGCCCGGTGCTGGAAGGTTAATAGGAGGGGTGAGAGCTCTGAATTGAAGCCCCAGTAAACGGCGGCCGTAACTATAACGGTCCTAAGGTAGCGAAATTCCTTGTCGGGTAAGTTCCGACCTGCACGAATGGCGTAACGACTTCCCCACTGTCTCCAACGCAGACTCAGTGAAATTGAATTCCCCGTGAAGATGCGGGGTTCCTGCGGTTAGACGGAAAGACCCCGTGCACCTTTACTATAGCTTTACATTGGCATTTGTATTGACATGTGTAGGATAGGTGGTAGGCATTGAAGCAGAGGCGCTAGTTTTTGTGGAGCCATCCTTGAAATACCACCCTTATTGATGTGGATGTCTAACCGCGCACCGTTATCCGGTGCCGGGACATTGTATGGTGGGTAGTTTGACTGGGGCGGTCGCCTCCGAAAGAGTAACGGAGGCGCGCGATGGTAGGCTCAGAGCGGTCGGAAATCGCTTGTTGAGTGCAATGGCATAAGCCTGCCTGACTGTGAGACTGACAAGTCGAGCAGAGACGAAAGTCGGTCATAGTGATCCGGTGGTTCCGAGTGGAAGGGCCATCGCTCAACGGATAAAAGGTACGCCGGGGATAACAGGCTGATGACCCCCAAGAGTCCATATCGACGGGGTTGTTTGGCACCTCGATGTCGGCTCATCGCATCCTGGGGCTGGAGAAGGTCCCAAGGGTTTGGCTGTTCGCCAATTAAAGCGGTACGTGAGCTGGGTTCAGAACGTCGTGAGACAGTTCGGTCCCTATCTGCCGTGGGTGTAGGAATATTGACAGGATCTTTCCCTAGTACGAGAGGACCGGGATGGACGTATCTCTGGTGGACCTGTTGTTTTTCCAAGAGCATAGCAGGGTAGCTAAATACGGAAAGGATAACCGCTGAAAGCATCTAAGTGGGAAGCCCACCTGAAAACTAGTATTCCCTATCAGAGCCGTGGTAGACTACCACGTTGATAGGCTGGATGTGGAAGCTGGGTAACCAGTGTAGCTTACCAGTACTAATAGCTCGATTGGCTTGATTGCTCTTATTGTCAATAGTCATATATATAATATATAGTATAAAGATATCCGTTTTTTATAGACTTGGTGGCTTTTGCGGGGTTACTGCACCCGTTCTCATTCCGAACACGGCCGTTAAATGCCCCAGCGCCTATGGTACTTCATCTTAAGATGCGGGAGAGTTGGTCGTTGCCAGGTCTATAAAGCACGGATTTTATTTTATCGCGGGGTGGAGCAGTATGGTAGCTCGTCAGGCTCATAACCTGAAGGTCGTGGGTTCAAATCCTACCCCCGCAACCATATTAATCGTGGGTTTTTTGATAATGATTAAAGATATAAAGGACCGAATAATATCTTCTTTGAAGATATTGCATATATCAGGTGATGAACATAACATTGTTGATATGGGTCGTGTTTCTGATATCTGTATAGTTAAGGATAAGGCCTATCTTTCGATAAGAGTAGATATAGATGAAGCATCAGGATTAGATTCATTACGTTTACGAGCTGAAGAATTAGTTAAAGATGTTCCTGAGATAGGAAGTGCTGTTGTAACTTTGACAGATGATAAGGTATTTAAAGTTTCTTCTAAGAATAGTTTTGTTAAAGGTATTGTAAGTTTTATAGCTGTTGCCTCTGGTAAAGGAGGTGTTGGCAAATCGACGACAGCAGTTAATATAGCGTGTTCTTTGAGTTCTATTGGAAATAGAGTTGCGATTTTGGATGCGGATGTCCATGGTCCTTCGATCCCAAAACTACTAGACATTGATTGTAAAGCAGAAATATTGGGAAAAAATAAACTTAAACCTATCGAAAAATATGGCATTAAAATTATGTCAATAGCTGCTCTAGTCGATAATAAATCTGCTATGATTTGGAGAGGACCTATGGTCCAGTCCGCTGTGATTAATATGTTAAAATATGTTACATGGGGAAATATCGATGTTATGTTAATTGATATGCCTCCAGGAACAGGAGATGCAATATTAGCTATTGCTCAGAAAATACCTCTATCAGGCGTCATTGTCGTTTCTACACCACAAGAATTAGCTTTGATTGATGTTAGAAGATCTATATCTATGTTTCAAAAATTGAATGTTCCTATTATTGGTATGATTGAGAATATGAGTTATTTTATGGATTATGATACTGGTAAAAAATATGATATATTAGGACAAGGTGGTGTTGTTTCTGAAGCAGAGAAAATGGGTATACCTTTTTTAGAATCAATTCCTTTCGATACTGACGTTAGAATTAGTTCAGATTTAGGATTTCCAATTGTTTTGAGTAATCCAGATTCAGTATTGTCAGTTACATATAAAAAAATTGCAGATCGTGTTCAACAGTTCCTTGAGAAGGGAAGATCATCAAGTAGAATTTTGTAAAATATTAGATATTTTTAAAATAGTTTTCGGTGATTACTTTTTTTTATACTTTGTGATTTTTATATCTAATATAAAATAAATATTTTAATTGATGTTATCAGCATATTTCCATGTTATAGA
This sequence comes from Candidatus Liberibacter americanus str. Sao Paulo, assembly GCF_000496595.1. Classification (NCBI taxonomy): domain Bacteria; kingdom Pseudomonadati; phylum Pseudomonadota; class Alphaproteobacteria; order Hyphomicrobiales; family Rhizobiaceae; genus Liberibacter; species Candidatus Liberibacter americanus. The sequence goes on along the minus strand of NC_022793.1, from coordinate 988,747 downwards.
TTTTATTGAATTAAATTATATAATAAATTACTGTATATCATATGCGAATAATGTTTTTTGAATATTTCGTATTTTCTAGATATAAAAATTAATTAATTTTTTGATCAAATATATTAAGTTACTAATAGTAATTAGTTTATAGAGACGTATATTCATGACCACTCATAGCAAAAATGTTACGAATAATAATCTAGGCCTTTTTTATCTTGTTTTTGAATCTATAGGTGTTGTTTATGGGGATATTGGAACCAGTGTTTTATACTCTTTTAAAGAATCGTTGAAGGTGATTAATCAATCTTCTTCTGTAGGAAGGATAGAGGTTATAGGTCTAGTCTCTTTGATGATTTGGATTCTTACTTTAGTTGTAACAATAAAATACATACTATTATTGTTGAGAGCTGATAATGATGGTGAGGGAGGGATATTATCTCTTCTTGCACTACTGTTAAAGAAATATCCAAAAGGATCATCTATATTAATTTTCTTAGGATTAATCGGTGCTGCATTATTCATTGGCGATACAATATTAACTCCAGCTCTTTCTGTTCTGTCTGCAGTAGAAGGCATAAGATATATGGCTCCTGGATTAATTAATTATGCTGTTCCCATCTCATTAGTCATATTAGTTTTTTTATTTTCAATGCAGTCTCATGGGACAGTAGGTATAGCTCGTTTTTTTTCTCCTATTATGGGGATTTGGCTACTAATGATAACAATATCTGGATTAATCAATATTTTTTATGATCTTAGCATTCTTGCTGCTTTTAATCCTCTATATGCTTTTAATATATTGATGAGAGAAGGTAGTCTTTCTCTAATAATATTAGGTTCGGTTTTTTTGACTATTACGGGATCTGAGGCTCTTTATGCTGATCTTGGACACTTTGGCCGTAAACCTATCCAATACGCTTGGATGATTATGATTTTTCCTGCTTTGACAATTAATTATTTAGGGCAGGGTGCTTTAGTTCTTGCCAATCCTATGTATGCTCAAGATCCTTTTTATCTTATGTTTTCAGGATGGTTTTTGCCGGTGGCAGTTTTTATAGCAACATGTGCAACTGTTATTGCTAGTCAATCGGTTATTACAGGCGCATTTTCACTAACTCAACAGGCAATTAATTTGAGATTTTTGCCAAGAATGAAGGTGATTTTTACTTCAGAGACATTTAAGGGACAGGTTTTTTTACCAAGCGTTAATTTATTTTTATTAATTTGTGTAATTATATTTGTGATTTATTTTAAAAAATCTGAATTTCTGATTTCGGCATATGGTATTTCTGTAAGTGGAACTATGATTATTTCCACAATAATGTTTTGTATTTTTTCGCGTATATATTTGCAATGGAAGCTTTATAAAACCATCTTATTTATTCTTCCTTTATTTTTAATTGAAATGACTTTTTTTATATCAAATATGCTTAAATTTTTTGATGGAGGATATGTTTCATTATTTATTGCATTTTTATGTATTATTGTAATGTCTACATGGAGAAGAGGTATAAATCTTTTATCAAAACTTACACAATATTCAGATATTCCATTAGCTTCTTTTATTGCTTCGATAGAGAAATTAAGTCATCAAGTTCCTGGTACTGCAATTTTCCTTACTAATGATGCACGAGCTGTTCCGGATGCATTATTACAGAATATCAAACATAATCACGTATTACATGAACATAATATTATTATGACAATTAATACCGCTAATAAACCCCGTGTGCCAGATAATGAACGTTTTATTCATGAAAGAATTTCAGAACGTTTTTCACGTTTAGAATTATTTTTTGGATATATGGAAAGACCAAATGTTTCTCAAGCGCTTGTAGATCTTATAAATAATGGTTTGCAATTTGAGATTATGAATACATCATTCTATTTAGGAAGACGTAAATTAGTTCCTATCTCTCGTTCTGGGATGCCTTCATGGCAGGATCATTTGTTTATAATTCTTTTTTCTCATGCGGAGTCTCCATCTGATTATTTTCACTTGCCTACAAATCGAGTAGTAGAACTTGTTTCACATGTAAATATATAAATCATTTTGCTATTTATAAAAATAATCATAAATTTTATTAGCTAACTTATAAAATATTATAAAAAAATCTATTATTAATATTATAGTTTTATCTTTAGGCAAATTCTAATTTAAAAATTAATAGATTAAATACGATTGTATAAGTATAAATCAATGAGATCATTTTTTTATAACTATTGTCTTATATTTCAATGTTTATCTGCTATTGATTTTTATATGCAATTATTTCATCTATTTATTTTTTTAAGGGTACATATTAATAATATTATGATGAATTACAGTAATATTTTCTGCAAGTTGGGGATATGACTATGATATTTATATTAATCTGCTAATAATGCACAATATACTATAATAAATTAGGAAATTTGTTCTAAAAAATTATTAAAAACCAATAGATTATAATTTTTATAATATAATTTACTTGGTAGTATAAAGTTGTTTGATTAATACATTATTTTTAAAAAATTTTATAAATCCGATCAATTTTTTATATTTTGCGCAAAAACTGATAGTAATAGTAATAGAAAATTATTTGATGATGGAGATCATTATAATCGTTTTGTTAGATGATTACTATCGCTATACATTGATGAAATAACAGATGAAATTATTAATATAACGCTGCTTGTTCCAGTAAATATTTCTGGGATATTAAATATAGTCTGTAAAAACATTACCATTGAAAGAACGAAGATGGCATAAAATGATCCATGTTCAAGGTACTTATATTTATTGATAATCCCTGTTTTAAGAATAAAAATAGTCATAGAGCGAACATATACTGCTCCAATTGCGAGTCCTATAATTATAATAGGAAAATTTTTAGTAATTGCAAATGAACTTATGACTCCATCAAAAGACATACTGGCATCAATTATTTCGAGATATAAGAAAAGGCTAAGTCCATATTTTGTTTGTCCGGCAATTTTTTTATTGTTATTAGTTGATATTATAAGCTCTAAAAAATTGATTGCATAAAATATTATCAAAGCAAAAACCGAAGAATATAATAATATGTAAATATCATCTGTTTTTAATCTAGATGATATTCCTATAATGAATAAATATACTAAAATGATCTTCAGTCCTTTAATTCTAGCAAATCTTGATATATGACGCTCTAAAAAGCTGATCCAGTGAACATTTTTTTTAGTATCAAAGAAGAAGTTAAGGCTAACCATCATTAAGAATGTACCGCCAAATCCTGCAATAGGTAGGTGTGCATTAGTGATAATTTTTAAGTAGTCGCTTGGATTAAATATAGCAATATTGATTGCTTCAATTGGATTTATACTTGCTGAAACGCAGACAATAACTATTGGAAATATGATTCGCATGCCGAATACAGCGATTAATATTCCCCAAGTCATAAATCTTTTTTGCCAAATAGGTGACATTTTTTGTAGATTGCGTGCATTAATAATAGAATTATCAAAGGATAGAGATATTTCCATTATTGCTAGTATAATGCATATATAAACTGTTTCGATTGTTAGTGATACAGTTTTAGTTGTCGTCCATCCAATCCATATGCTGAGTAAAATAGCAATTATTGTAATAAAAATAGACCATCGACAATGATATATAACGCTTTTAAGTAATGTACTGTTTTTCATTCAAATATTTTAAATATATTTTTCAAAAGTTTAAAAAATACTTTTATAAATTACATTGCATGATAATATACTCATTTGGAGATATCAATGCTAGATTATAATCTAAAAATTCATTTATAACATTTTGAAAGATGGAGGCAATAATTATTTTTTTTCAACTGTTTTTTTATTATACTTCTTATATAATCGTTCAATGATAGGCGATATGTTATATGTAGTTTGATCTCTTATTTTATAATGAAATCTCAATAAATTGTTAATGCTATATTAGATGATTATCTTTTATCAATAAATATGGCTTAATTATATAATTAATAGAGAAAAATATAATTTTGATTATATGATATGCTTATGAATATTATGTTATTGATGCATTTTTAGCTCTATAATATTCAGTAAGGCTTTTTTGACGAGCTTCTTGGTGATCTATAATTGGAATAGGATAATTTATATATTGTCTTTCTTCATTGTTCCAATCATTAATTGTGTGTATCTGTTTATCTGAAATATTTTTTAGTTCAGGTATCCATTGACGTATAAAAATACATTCTTTATCAAAACGTTTCCCTTGAGTAATAGGATTAAAAATTCGAAAATAGGGGACTGAATCACTACCCACAGAAGCTGCCCATTGCCATCCTCCATTATTAGATGCTAGATCTCCATCTATTAGTTGCGACATGAAATATTTTTCTCCAAGTCGCCAATCTATGAGAAGATCTTTAACTAAAAAACTTGCACTTATCATGCGTAAACGATTGTGCATCCATCCTATAGAATTTAGTTGTCGCATTGCTGCATCAACTATAGGTATCCCCGTAAGGCCTTGTTTCCAAGCTTGAAAAGATTTACTATCACAGTTCCATTTTATTTGTTCAGTCCATTTAATAAATGGTTTGCCCATGCATAAAAATGGGTAAGCGACTATTAAATGACGATAAAATTCACGCCAAATTAGTTCATTTAGCCAACTAAAAGCGTTTTTAATAAAGATATCTGGAAATTCAGCTTTTAACCTATTAAAGCATTGACGAGTTGAAATTGCTCCAATAGATAGATATGGTGATAAATTACTAGTGCCTTTAATGGATGGAATGTCTCGTTGTTCAGCATAATTTTGTACTTTGTGTTTACAGAAATCTCGCAATAATTGTAGCGCGTTTTTTTCACCTATAGGGAATATTGGGTCAACTTCTTGATATGGGTAATTAAAAGGCGGAGGTAATGTTTTTATGGATATAGGTCCATTTTTACGTATTTTAGGCGCTGGTAAAGATTGCATATCTGATTCAGTAATATGACTAATAAATGCTTTGCGAAATGGCGTATATATTTTATACATTTTGCCGCTATCATTTAGTATACTTCCAGGTGGAAGCATGACGCTATCGTCAAATCCTCTACATATGACTTTATTTTTTAAACGTTGTTCTAGTTTACGATCACGTCGATACTCATTAATTTCATATTGATAATTATAGAAAAGTTCTGAAACCTGCTGTTTATTACAATAATCTTCTAACCATTTTATTGAATTATCGAAATCAGTACACTGATGATATATAAGCGTAATTCCTTTTTTAGCTAATGATTCTTGTACTTTTAGGAGCGTTTTATAAATAAATGTTGCTTGACGTGCTGACATGTCGTGTTGACGCCATTGTTCTGGTGTAGCAATAAATACTGCAATTACTTTTGCATTTGGATCGCTACATGCAGCATGCAATGCCTTATTATCGGTAATGCGAAGATCATTTCGTAGCCAAACCACACGAGTAATCATATAATGCTTTCCTAGTTCTAAAAAGATATTTTAAGATAACAATATCGAAAAATGATTATATCATCATGTTGTAGATTATGATATCTTTATTAGCGTATGATTTTTCGCATAATACTAGTTCTGAATATTATAATTTCTGATATGCTTGTTATAGATTGATTAGATATTAAAGGGTAGATAATACATAATAAGTATTATTTATTGTATAATAGATAATCTGATATATGAGTATATAAAGACTTTATTTTTATTATTTTTATACTTATTCAATTAGGATATAAAAATGATAAATAATTTATATAATTGGTGGTACTATACTTTTTGATTCATTAAATAAATATTTAAATACGATAAGATATTAAATAGTAATTTATTTCTTCAACTGTACATGCTTTTTCTGTGATATTTTCTTTCCGATTTCAGTAAAAATATTATTCATATCATTGTAGCTAGTAGCATAATACATATTAAGTATTTCCTTGTCAGAAGAGGCGCATGCCTCAGGAAAAGATAGTGTGTGATTATTGTTTTTTTTTTCTTTCTCTCTTAGAGATACAACAAAAATATTAATACCATCTTTTTTAGCCATTTCACAAGTTTTGATGGTATTATAATTGTATCCAATACTTGTATTTTTACCATCAGTCATTAGTATGAGATATCGTTTATAATTTTCTTTTTTTTGTGATTTGTCATTAATCATCTCATATCCTTTTTTCATTGCAGGATCTGAGTTAGTAGAGCCAAAAGCTTTTATACTATTTATTTTTGTTTTAAGATTTTTTGTCCCAAAGCTAACAGGGAATATATCTTTAACTTTATCATTAAATGTCACAGCTCCTATCAAGGATTTTTCATTTAATTTTTTGTTTTTATCAATTTGCTTGAGAAAATTACGAACAGCTTCTTTCATTATATCTATTTTTGTTTTTTCATGTTTTTTTTCATTAGTAAATTTCTGATTCATGGATTCAGATGCGTCTAAAACTAATACTGCATTAAGCGATTCGTTTTTTGTTCCTCCTATTCTTGCAATAATAGAGCTATGTATTGTTATATTAATTTTATAATTAGTTATTACATAAGATAATATATTGAAAATATTAGCTTTCATTTGATAAACTGGAGTTATCGATATTGTATATTGTTCTAATTTTGGATCTTTTATAATAGAAATATTAGCATTTTTTATGATATCTTTATTGTCAGTATCAGAAAAATATTCCTTTAACTCAGTTGTCATATTACTAATCAAATTATCATTAACCTTTGTATAAGCTGGTATTGTATTTGAAGAGGCTATATAAGATGCTGTATGCATAAGGGCACGATCTGTAATATCATGTAGAGTTGTCTTTATTAAAAATGAATTTGTTATGTCAATTACTGATCCGACAAAAGTAATTATAATAGGTATAATAATAGATGTAACTAATCCAATATTACCTAAATTATTATTTATAATATTTTTGATATTCATAATTAATACTATAAAATAAATTAAAAATAATAAATTATTCTATTTTAGAATGAATTTATATAGTATAGTATAGTATAGTATAGTATAGTAATAAACTATGGTATAATATTGTAAACAATATTTTATAAAAATTATATTGAAATATAGAACATCATATATACTATAAAATTAATTTTATAGCTGGATTAATATTATGAATTAATATTATAGTAGGCTATTTAAAAATATTTAAATATTATTAATTTAAGTCAGTAAAAGAGTAATCTCTGTTACATAATCCAATTTAATTTATAAATAGGATAGCTAGTTTATTTTGCAAAATATATAATAACTAATGTGAATTACTTTTATAAGTAATAACTCGAGATAAATATCTTGAAACCAAACTGTTTTACAGCTATTTTTTAAATAGATCGCAAATTCTATGGGTACTATTAATTAATATTACTATTTCATAAAAAATATTTTATCAAAACATAAAAACAATTAACTTGTTTTTTTATTTGCTAATTATAATTCTTTTATGTGAATCAATCATACTTTTGGCAACTTTCATAAATATTTTTTTCATATCATTATGATTATTAGCAATGTATACACGATTTTCGGAAGAACACCTAGTCAAAAGACTTATTGGACCTGGTTTATTAATATCAATAGCAACTGTAATAATTTTTATGCCTCTTTTTTTTGCCATATCACAAATTTTAATAGTTAAATCATCATCAGTCGAATGTGTATTTTCTCCATCTGTCATAAATACAATATACTTTTCATTATTAATGTTATCAACTGAATCTTCAATGTTTATAAATGATTTATATGCTTTTTCCATTGCAATATATGAATTAGTCAGGCCATAAGGGTATATTTTATCTATGTAATCATTTATATGTTTTGTTCCATTATTTATAGGCAAGTGTTTTACTATTATAGTATTATATGATATGAGCCCAGTTCGCAATAATTTATCATCTTTATAGTTATTTTCCAGTGTTTTGATAAATTCTTTGAGATATTTTACCATATATTCAGCTTTTGAGTTTTTTCTATATTTTTGTTCGTTATTATTAGGATCAATAAAATTATAAGGATCAATAACATCATCAAGATATAAATTAATCTCATTAACATCATTAATATCTAAGGGTTTATTACCAAATCTATTATTCATAGAACCAGAAACATCAATAACAAAGTAAGAGGATAGTGCTTGATATACATAATTAATGCTCTTTCTTTCTGGAATTGATAAGACCGTACTTGTATTTTCTAATCTGGTACTTCCATTATCTTTTATTAAGTATAATATGCTTAATTTATTGTGATAGAACGGATAACTTATATTTAGTGTAATATGACGATTGTTGTTAGCATCTTTATTGATATTAATCTTCGCTTCATCTAATATTTTTTCAAGTTCATTTTTACTAAATTCTTTTTTTAGAACTTTTTTAATATTTTCAAATATACTCTCTCTAACCTGATTATCTGTAATATAATCACTATCAGAAATTATATCTAAGGATGAATCTATAACGACTTTATCAGTTAAATATTGATTTACTGATTTAGTATAAACTATATTAGAAACATCAACTATAAAAGCAATAAGCATAATCAAAATTGGCAAAATAATAGCGGTCATTATCGTAAAAGAACCACATTTATTTTTATTAAATTTAGTTGGGTATAAAAAAAACATTTTTTTTCCGTAATAACTGTAATAATATAATTTATAAAAATAATTGAAAAATTTTTAGTATATATAGACTATATACTAAAATAGAGACTAATCTCTATACATGTATAATGATGTTATTGCAAGTAGTTAATAAAGTTTTTATTTTTTATAATTAAATTATAAAATTTGTCATAATTTGGTTTATCTAGTAATATAAGGTTATATTACTGTTATATAGTAATATTAAACTAAATATTTTTATTCATAATATTATATAATGTAATATTGCAACAATATTTTAAAAAGTATTAAGTTTAGACAGATAAAAATTGTCATGTATTTTTTATTAAGAAAATACAATTTGATGGAATATAGTGACATAATTATGAAAAACAAAAATACTAATCTTGGAACATAATATCTAATATTTTTTGACACTTAATATATATTTGTATTTCGAATTAACTTTAATTTTGCCTTTGATCATATAAAGGAAAATGCCACAAAAAACATTACAAGACTAAATCCAAATTCAAGATGTCTCTTTTCCATCATATAAGATATTTTAGTAGATATTGGCGATACTATAAAACTAATAGGTAGAATTGTTAATACAGTTAATACATCAACATAACCCAGCGACATTGGATTTTGTTCTAGTTCTCCCCATCCACTGTAAATTCTAACAAATAATCCAGGAATAGTTATTAAGAGACTAACTCCTGCTGATATTGCTGTTGCTTGATTAATTGAGCGACCACATAGCAACATTATTATAGCGCTCAATATACCTCCTCCTACTCCCATAGCTCCGGAGAATATTCCTATAATTATTCCCCAAACATATTTGAGATAATTATCAGGAAAATCATACTTAAAAACGAGATAATTTTTAAATATCATTAAAAATCCTATAAAGCAGCAAAAAACAGAAAATCCTATTTTTAATAAGTTATTATCTAGGCGAGTTGTTAGGATAGATGTTATTAGCGAACTAACTGGCAGTACAATAATCCAAGATTTAAAGATTCTCATATCAACTGTTCCATGTCGTTTATGTTCTATAAAAGACAAAATTGAGGTTGGGGCTATAACTCCTAAAGATGTACCCATAGCAACATGCATGCAGATGGAGTCATCAACTCCTGATAGTTGAAATGCTTTGGCTAATATTGGTACCATTACCAAACCGCCACCCATACCAAATAATCCAGAAAGGAATGCAGAAAGAAAACTAGCGGTAAAAAGCAAACAAACGTAATCCACAAATAAAATCCCTCAAAACATAACCAAGCAATTATTGTAAGAAACGTTAATATACGTTAAAAACATTGCATGCGCTTGTTATATTGGCATAAAAAAAAGTTGCATGCACTTACTATATTGTAATATTATAAAGATAGTTTTTTTTTTACTAATATTGCAACTTTTAGTATTAATAATTACTACTATATAACATATTAATTATAAATTTATTATTTTATTAAAATAAATAAATTTATATTTCAGCTTCTTAACCAAGTAATAAACGGTATAAATTTTTAATAATATAAATCGAATATGCATTAAAAGGGACTATTAATGACAGGATTACCTTCTCCTATCGGAGAATTGAAACTAAAGGTTCAAACTATGCCAACTGATGTCAATCTAGATGGGAATATTTTTGGCGGTTGGATTATGTCTCAAATGGATATTGCTTGTGGAATACATGCAACTTATATATGTAAAGGGCGTGTAGTAACAAAAGCTGTCAAAGAATTATTATTTGAAAAGTCAGTTAAATTAGGTGATTTAGCTTGTTTTTATACTAAAACTATATCAATTGGTAAAACTTCCGTGACAGTATATTGTGAACTATGGACTCATGGTCGTAGTGATCAAGATTCTTTACAAAAAGCATCAGAAGCAACTATAGTAATGGTATGTGTTAATGATCAAGGTCTTCCAAAAGCAATTAATAAAAGTATAGGATAGATGTAGTATATGAATTTTATTAATAATAGTTTTATTTAAAAATTATTATTCAGGCTTTTAAAATATAAAAATAATACCAATTATCGCGACATCAAAAGATGTTATAGCAAGGAGTTAAAGCTAATTTCTGATAAGTCAGACGATTCTTTTGATTATAGGCAATTTGAAGAGGAAAAAAACCTTGTTGCAAATGAATTGCGTTTAATACGTTCTAGCGCAGGAAAGCATCGTAAAAGTGTATCTAAGCGCATGAGCAAAGAAAAGCTGCAAAACAAGTTAAAACAAAATAAATCAAAAAATTACTATAAATCTGAAATAATTATTGATTCAAAAAACAAAACTTCTCCTTCATTAAATAATAAAAAAAAAATAGATATTATTGAAACTGAAATGACTACTTCGGTTCAAAAGCTTACGCGTTTAATACAATCAGATAATCCTCTTTTTAAGAATGAAAAGCTTTGGTCTCCCAATCGTCCTATTTCCAATCATAAACAATTTAAAAACGCCATACCTTTTAAATTACAAACAGAATATGTGCCTTCTGGTGATCAACCTTCAGCTATATCTGCTCTAGTAGACGGAATTTATTCAGGAGAAAAAATACAGCTTTTACTTGGTGTAACAGGATCAGGAAAGACTTTTACTATGGCTAAAGTAATTGAAAAAATGCAACGACCAACCATTGTTATGGCTCCTAATAAAATTCTAGCTGCACAACTTTATTCAGAATTTAAAAATTTTTTTCCAAATAACGCAGTTGAGTATTTTGTTTCTTATTATGATTATTATCAACCAGAAGCTTATGTACCTCGTACCGATACGTATATTGAAAAAGAAACCTCTATTAATGAACAAATAGATCGTATGAGACACTCTGCTACTCGTTCTCTTTTAGAACGAAATGACTGTATTGTTGTCTCTTCTGTTTCTTGTATATACGGTATAGGATCTGTAGAAACATATTCTAAAATGATTTTGCAGATTAAGATTGGTGATGAAATAGATCAAAAAACATTGCTTTCATCTCTAGTGAAACTGCAATATAAACGAGTAGATATGGAAATTACTAGAGGTTCTTTTCGTGTTTATGGTGATTCAATTGAACTTTTTCCTTCTCATCTTGAAAATTCTGCATGGAGAATCAGCATGTTCGGGAATGAGGTTGAAACTATTGTTGAATTTGATCCATTAACTAGGAAAAATACTAGAAATTTACAATCAATCAAAATATATGCTAACTCCCATTATGTCACTCCTAGGCCAACACTCAATGAGGCTATGAAACATATTAAGGAGGAATTAAAACGTCGCATTATTGAATTAGAAGAAGTAGGAAGATTGCTTGAAGCTCAACGAGTTGCACAGCGTATAAATTATGATCTAGAAATGTTAGAGACGACTGGTTCATGTCAATCTATTGAAAATTATTCTTGTTATTTAACCGGTCGTGATTTTGGTGATCCCCCACCGACTCTTTTTGAATATATTCCTGAAAACTCTTTATTATTCGTTGATGAAAGTCATGTCACAATTCCTCAAATCAGCGGTATGTATCGAGGAGATTTTCGACGCAAAGCAACCTTGGCAGAATATGGCTTTCGTTTGCCTTCATGTATGAATAATCGTCCTTTGCGTTTTGAAGAATGGGATTGTATACGTCCAACTACTATATTGGTATCAGCGACTCCAGGAACATGGGAATTAGAACAGTGTAAGGGAGTTTTTGTTGAACAAATTATTCGTCCTACCGGCCTTGTTGATCCTCCTATAGAGGTTAGATCTGCTAGCGCACAAGTAGATGATGTTTTTAATGAGATTAAATTAACCATTAAGAAAGGTTTTCGCGTTTTATTAACAGTTCTTACCAAACGTATGGCTGAAGATTTAACTGAATATCTTTACGAACAATCTATTAAAGTTCGATATATTCATTCCGAAGTGAATACTTTAGAGAGAATAGAAATTATACGAGATTTACGTCTTGGAAAATTTGATGTACTAGTTGGAATAAATTTACTACGTGAAGGACTTGATATTCCTGAATGTGGCCTTGTAGGAATTATTGATGCTGATAAAGAAGGTTTTTTGCGTTCTAAAACTTCTTTGATACAAACTATTGGTCGTGCAGCAAGGAATATTGATAGCAAAGTCATTCTTTATGCTGATCATGTTACTAAATCTATTAAAGATGCAATTGATGAGACTACAAGAAGACGCAAAAAACAAATAGAATATAATACAAAACATAATATAATTCCAAAATCAGTTACAGAAAAAATACTGGATATAGATGATCCAATGTTGCGAGAACAGGATCAGAAGCCATATATCAAAGAAAATATTTCTCTATCTAAAGATGAATTAGATATGCATTTAAAATATTTGCGAAAACAAATGGCAATTGCTGTTGATCACCTTAATTTTGAAGAAGCTGCACGGATACGTGATGAAATAAAAATATTAAAGGATAATATGCTTTAAATTTTATCTACTCATATCATCTGATTTGCTAATAGTATCTAAAGTAACTTCCCTATATGTAGATTTACAGTCTGTTATCATATTAGTAAGGTCATTTTCTATCATTTTTACATATTGTAATTTTAACAAATGATTATCGGATTCTTTTATACATGTTTCTATTTGCTTAAAAATTTTAATTGTCGGATCATCAATAGTTGCGTTATCACAACTATTTGATATTGAGGTCAATAAAATGATATAAAATGTTATTATGGATTTAATTTTCAATTCTATATCCCCATAATTGTTTTGAAAGAAGTTATAATATTTTCACAATGATTATGAGATAAATATTGATTAATCAATTATTTTATAGTCAAATTCGTATTTTTTTAAATATTACTTTTATACAATACATATTGTAGAATGACATAAATTATAAAATTGTAAGCTATTTATTGATACTGTAAAAACGAGTAATGGTGCTGATTATAGATATTTTAAATATTTCCAATAAAAGTTTTTGCATGGAAATAAAGGGATCATTATATAATTTATAGCACAACAAGACTTATAAAAATCAGCAATATATTATAAGCCAGTAGGGTAGGCGGCATCAATGAATCTATTAATCTTGTTGTGCTAAAAAAATTATTGTTAGACAATTGTACTTACACCGTAATTTAAAATAATCAATTTATACCATACAGATATAAAAGATATATTATATAACACATACTATACTATCTACTAAACAATCCCTTTCTTTTTGGGTATAGAATGATTCTTATTAAATTTTTTCTTATTAGGAGGTGGTTTACCACGGCAACTAGTTAAAATTAAGGGGCTTACTAAAAGCATAGATAAAGCAGCTATCTTTTTTATCCTCATGATTTTATTCCTTTTTTTTATTTAATTCAATTTTTAATATGTGTATATATCTGAATACATCAAATTTATTAAAAATGTTTCAATTATTTAAATAATTATTTGATTTATTGATATAAAAAGGTTTTACGTATTGATTATAAATAAGTATTTATTTTTAATTTTAGATCAAATGATTATAATATCGGTAATAATGTTAGATGTATTTAGCAAAATTTTATTGTATAAAATTCATTTTAAAATGCTGATAACGCTTTTACGAAGGAGGAAATCAATTATAAAATAATTAGTAGTAAGAGTATAAAGAAACTATGTTATGATGATTATCAATCTTATATAATTATTATTTTATGTGTAAAATTATAATTATATAAGAAAATAATTTAAATATACTATAATTTAATTTTATATTATTTTTGTAATTTTGATTTAAGACTAAGTATAATTTTTATATTATAAAACAGTATTGATAATATATATTATAATTCGTCCAGATCATTAGTTTAAATATAGAACTTAATTATTAAAATTATCGCATTTAATTGTATTAACATTATAATTTTTTTATAAAGTTGTTATATATTAACTTTCGATGATTATTATCAAATTCAATGTCTGATTTATTATCTAAAACATGGATAATTTTGCCAGTTCCAAATTTTTCATGTCTTACCAGATCGCCGGGATTAAATTTACTATAATATTTATATAAAATATTACTTTCTAGAAACGAATTCTCCCAATATTCATTGAAACTACAGAAAATATCGTCATACATTATGTCTTGAACATGATCGGGATTATACATTTCTAACAAAAATTGAGATGGTTCGTTCTTATGACCAAAATTATTATTATAAAAGTGATTTCTTGGATTGATTACATAACAAAGATGACAATTATTTTTTGCCCGAGTAATCCCTACATATGCTAGTCTTCTCTCTTCTTCCAATTCCTTTTCATAATCTTCTGAATCAATGGAATTTTGATGAGGGAAAAGGCCTTGTTCCCATCCTGAGATAAATACTGTGTCAAATTCTAGACCTTTTGCAGCATGTAGAGTCATTATTTTTACACAATCGAGGGATTGATATAATCGATTATTATTTTCTCTCAAAGATACATCTTCAATAAATTGATCTATTAATTTATATTCTCCTACAGTGGAAATTAATTCGTATAAGTTATTAATCCTTTCTTCTGATCCTATTGAAGATACATCATTTCTATGCATCTCAATATATCCACTTTCTTCAAGAATTATTTCGGCAATATTATTATATTTTGAGTGTTTTTTTAATCCTTTTTCCCAACGGTAAATATCGTTTATAAAATTTATTAGTGTTTTGATTTGTTTGTTTTGTAATTTATCGGTTTTAATTATTGCTTCTGTAGCCTTGAACATTGATATTTCATGTTGATCAGCATATTCTTTAATTTTTTTTAAGCTCTCTTTTCCTATTCCTCTTTTAGGAGTGTTAATTATTTCCATAAAATCATGATAGTTATTCTTATTAAATGTTAATCGTAAATAAGAGATGGCATTTCTTATTTCTCGAAGGTCATAAAAGCCTCTTCCTTTTATTACTTCATATGGAATTTTTTGTGTTATAAATTCATCTTCGAAACTTTTTATTTGTAATGATGTACGAACTAAAATTGCTATCTCATTTAAAGGAATTCCTGTTTCCATGAATTCTTGAATTTCTTTAGTTATAGTAGATGTTTCTGAAATACTTTCTTGGAACACATGTATTTTGACTTTTTGATCGCTTGGAAAATTTCTTTCTGTAAATAGTGTTTTTCCAATGCGATTTTTATTGTGAGAAATCAATTTATTCGCGGTATTTAGAATATGATAATTTGATCGATAATTTTGCTCAAGTTTTATTATATTAGCCCCTTTAAAATCTTTTTCAAAATGTGTGATATGATCAACTCTTGAGCCACGCCATTCATAAATACATTGGTCTTCATCGCCAACACAGCATAATTTAATTCTTTGTTTTTCGTCTTCTTTTTGGTACAATAATCGTAATAACATATATTGTGAAGGATTTACATCTTGATATTCATCTACCATGACATGTGAAATATATTGATGATATTCCTTTAAAATATGCGGATTACGTAGCACTTCTATGCTTTTTATAATTAATCCTCCAAAATCTATACTATTGTGTTTTTGTAGATTTTCTGTATAACGATGATAAATATCAATAGCTATTTCATCATTTTTACTTTTGTAATATCTGTCAATTTCTTTTGGACTTAATCCATTATTTTGCCAATAAGTTATTCTTTCAGTGGAATATTTAAGATGCTCTTTCGGCTCTATTCCCTGATCTTTCATGATCTCTTTTATAATTTTTTGAGACATATTGCCGTTAATAATAGTAAAATTAGGCTGCATATTTATAAGATCTGCTTTTTTACGTAACAAGTCTGAACAAAATGAATGAAAAGTTTTTATTTTAGGTATATTATATCCCAAGCTAATAAATCTATCTTTTATATTTTGTGCTGCTTGATTAGTAAAAGTAATAGCAAGTATTTTTGATGAAGATATTTTTTTTTGGTCTATCAAATAGAGCATGCGTGCAATTAAAACTGTAGTTTTGCCAGTTCCTGATCCAGCTAATATTAATAGTGGATTATCGTCAATACAGGTGACAGCATGCTTTTGTTGTGTATTTAATCGATTAATATAATCACTACTATTATTTAGGCTATAGTTTTTCACATAATCTTCTTTATTATTGCTATTATTCACTTAATAATCCTAATTTTATTGTATTGCTAATTAGCAGAACGATAATTAACCTTGGTACATATTTTGCTACAAAGATCTGATAAAAGCAAAGTATTAATATAATTTGCCATTAGTAACTTTAATTTAATTGCAGAATTATTTTCTTCTTTTTACTATATTGCGCATGATGTTAGAGTAGTGTTTGGCAGATAATCGTAAAGAGTTTTGCTGTTTTTACTATCATAATGACTATGTTTATAGGATATGTTATTAGTAGGGAAATGTGAAGGCATATGCGTTTGCATAAAAAAATATGATGCAGATGTAAATCTATTTTTGTCAAAAGATTTGGTAGATAATTGGATAAATAACATGATGAGTTGCGTAGATAATTGCATAATATTGTAGTTAGCGTTAATTTTTCTTATAATAAAATTACATTAAATATTATCTCAAAAATTGCATTTGTTCTTTGTTATTAATTGGAATTAAATAAATATATATATTGCCTATTTCAGATTAAATTGCTGATATTTTGAATAACTTTCAAAGCACGTTAATTGAAGTTAGTGGTAAGTATGATTATAATAGAATTTTGAAATCCAACATATATCTTTTATTATTTATATATACAAATAGATGGAGTTATACTATTAGTCCGCAAATTTTATAAATTATTATTTATTGATTATTAGTATGTGTTATACATTAAATCGAAAATGCATTATATCTCCATCTTTCACTATATAATCTTTCCCTTCATCACGTGCTTTTCCTGCTTCTTTGGCTGCATTTTCTCCGCCCATCATTATATAGTCATCATAAGATATAGTTAAGGCACGTATAAAACCCTTTTCAAAATCAGAATGAATTATACCAGCTGCTTTTTGAGCATTCATTCCACATGGAATTGTCCAAGCATGAGTTTCCTTTTCTCCTACTGTGAAATATGTGATCAAATTAAGTAGTCGGTATCCATAATTAATAAGTGATTCAAGTCCTGATATAGAAATTCCCAAATCTTTCATGAAAATAGATGCTTCTTCTTCAGGAAGTTGGGCTATTTCTGCTTCTATAGCTGCAGAAATGATAATAGTTTCTGCATTTTGTTTTTCAGCTATTTTTTTAACTGCGTTCGTATTTTCATTCCCTATAAGGCAATCATTTTCTGATACATTGCACACATATAGAACCGGTTTAGAGGTTAGCAGGTTTAAGCTTTTGAAGATTTGTTTTGAATCAGGATCAAGATTATTCAATAAGCTTCTGACAGGTTGTCCTTTTTCTATAAGACTTAAAGATTGAGAAACTATTTCTTGTGTAAGAACATTTTCTTTAGATTTATTATTTTTTAGTTTTTTGTTTTTTTCAAAAATCTTTTCAAGTCTTTCAAGATCAGACAACATTAATTCTGTTTCGATGGTTTCAATATCATTAATGGGATCGATTTTACCTTCAACATGAATAATATTCTCATCTTCGAAGCATCTTAATACGTGCACAATTGCATCTACTTCTCTAATATTTGCTAGAAATTGATTTCCAAGTCCTTCTCCTTTTGAAGCTCCACGTACTATTCCAGCTATATCTACAAATGACATACGAGCTGGAATCAAATCTTTTGATTTAGCAATCTCAGCTAATTTTTTCATACGTGGATCTGGTACAGCTACCTCACCAGAATTTGGTTCTATCGTACAAAATGGGTAATTTGCTGCTTGTGCTGATGCAGTGCGAGTCAATGCATTAAAAAGCGTTGATTTGCCAACATTAGGAAGTCCTATAATACCACATTTAAAACCCATAAATTTTATTCCTTTTAAAATTACTATCAATAAAGCACCGAAATAGGTTAAATGATAAGATGCAATATGCATATACTATTTGCTATCATAATTACTGTATTTTTAAATTTAAGTATAATTATTTAATTTAATGATTTTTAATATCAGCAAATAATTAATGTTTTTGTTATGATTGATAATATTTAATAAATGCAGGAATATGCTTTTAAGTTTTAATTTTTAAATTAATGAGATACATATATTTATTATAGAAAATTAATTTTATGTTTCAGTCTTAATTCATAGATATTATCTCATCTTCATGCGGATTAATTGTTACATATTTTAAATATATTGACCTTAAGGTATAAGGTACTAGTTTTGCAAAATACGATTTAAAAACATATTGTCCTCGTTTTTAGCAAGTAAATGAACATATTTTGCAATATTTTTTAATACTGGTTCTAGTATGTTTTTTTCTTCAGCAGAAAAACTACTTAAAACATATTTTGAAACACATTCTGCATTCTGGGGACGGCCAATTCCAATTCTTAGACGTTTATAATCTCTGCCGCATTTTTCACTGATAGATTTTAATCCATTATGTCCAGCATCTCCTCCTCCAGTTTTAATGCGTATTTTCCCAACAGGAAGATCCATTTCATCGTGTATTATTATGCAATTTTTCAGCAAAGGTTTATAGAAATTTATTGTTTCAATAATAGATTTTCCTGATAAATTCATAAATGTTTGAGGTTTTGTCAAAATTGTTTTTATACCGTCGAGGCTTCCATCTGATATTTCAGCGCAAAACTTTTTTTTCCATGAGGAGAATGAGTAAAATGAATGAATACAATCAATTGCCATAAAACCAAGATTATGACGGTCATTGCAATGATTATCTCCAGGATTGCCAAGACCAGATATTATCAACACAAAAAAATCTCCTAATTGTAACTAAGTATATAATTATACTTTTAGTTTTTATACATCCTATTTTATAAAAAAGTATATAAACAATAATTTTTTATTTCAGTAGATCGAAATTACTACTATGTTTAAATTAAATATTATAACTACATTTTATTGCTATTTTTATTATTAATATTTGTAAAATTTATAATTTATTAAGCACCTGTCTTTTCCAGATAATTTATTAAAAAAGAAAATTTAAAAGCAATAATTTATGCTTTTTGTTATCATGCATTAACCTTTCCAGTGTAGATTTGCATTTAATTTATATGAAATCAATTTAGTGAAATTAATATTATTTCTTTGGGGGCAATAGTGAGCTTACAATCATTTATATCATGGACTAAAAATGCTAATTTACAGGAAAGAATTCGCGCTGCTCGTATTATGGGCAAAACTTGGTGTCCACAGAAGTTTTTAGATAAAGAAAAAGATTACTTGATTTTAGCAATGATGCATTTATTAGACGATCCCGCTCCCGCTGTTCGTTTATCTCTTGCGCGTTCTATAGCTCTATCTAATACAGTGCCAAGAAATATTATTTTAGCTCTTAGTGAGGATCATCCAGATGTTTCAGGTACCATTATTTTGCATTCTCCTATTTTGAATGATGATGACCTTATTTATTTAATTCGTAAAGGAAGTGATTTGACACGTGTTTTCATAGCTTCAAGATATAAATTATCTAATTATGTTGCAGAAAATTTAATAGAGAATGGGCAATTATATAGTGTAATTGCATTGTTAGAAAATAAGTCAGCTTTTTTATCATCTTCATTATTAATGAGTATATCAGAACGTTTTTGTCATGTTCCTGATGCAAGATCTCTTTTATCATCAAGATCTGATCTTCCACTAAAGGCTAGATATTTATTAATGAAAAGTGTTAGCAATGACTTGTGTAAATCAGTTATAGTTAATAGATTTATTACTTCACAACGTGCCAAAATTTTATCTACAGAGAGTATTATGAACGGTATTATTGATATGATATTAAATGTTGATGATATGAATAGTATGCGTGAGTTAGTAGTAATTTTACAACATGATAAACAGCTTACTCCAGCCCTTTTAATTAATGCTTTGATTATAGGAGCTATTAATTTTGTTTCTTTAGTTATTGAAAATATTTCTGGAGAGAGAATAGATCGGATTCGTTCTATTTTGTACACTGGCGGTTTTAACGTGGTTCGTGCTCTTTATGAGTCGATAGGTCTTGAATCTGAAGTGAGTGTAATTTTCGTTGAAGCTACTATGATTATACGAGAAATGTACGCTAACTCTATCAATATAGATCCATTAGTTATATCAGAAAAGCTGATTAAAATAATTCAGAAAAAAGATATTGCTGGTTTATCAGCAAAAGAACTATATGAAATTATTGAAAGGATATGTCTAGATGCCAATAGAAAACTTATTCGTTCTTTAGCTTCTAAATCTTCTCGTTTTATAGTAGCAGCGTGAATGTAATCTAATTGTAAATTATTTATATTGTTGAAGTTTTATAACTATTCTTATTTTAATGATGATGGATATAACTTGCTCAATTATCTTTTATCATAGAATGACTTAATTTTCTAAACCAATACAATAACTTTTGTTTCTAAATATTTTTTATTATGGTTTCAATATATTATTACTTTTCAAGAGGATAACCAAAAAAAGTTTTGTTTTTCTTTTTTTAAACTCATTTTTTTTCTATAATTATCAGGACATGTATATCTCGTAAAAAAAGATTCTAATTTTATTTGTATCAAATAACACAATGAAGTCAAAACAAGATAAATGATAACAATTTCTAGATATATAATCAGAGGTTGAAAAGTTGTTGAGACAATCCTATTTGATATTTGGAATAGTTCTGGCACTGTAACACTTGAAGCAAGCGAAGTACTTTTTAATATGGATATAAATTCACTTGATAAAGGAGCTATAGATGTAGCCGCGGCTTGTGGTAATATAACATGTCGCATAGTTTGATATAATGTTAATCCAATAGAATAGGATGCTTCCCATTGTCCTCTTGAAATAGCCATAATAGAGGATCGTATTACTTCCGAAATATAGGCGGAAAAATTAAGTGTAAGGATAATGACAACTGCGTTAAATGCGCTCACTACAATTCCAATATGTGGCAGTCCATAAAATATTAAAAATAATTGCGCTAGAAGGGGGGTTCCTCGAAAAATCCATACATAAATATATATTATAAAGGTAACTTTTCTTGTAAAAAAGATCCAAGCAATAGCGAGAAACAGCCCAATGATTAGACTTAATACGAAAGAAATCAATGCGATTGGTATAGTAAAAACTACAGTAGCATAGAAAAGCTGTGGGAATGAATCGATAACAAGATTTAACCATTCAGGTATCATGAAATTATAACCAAAAAACTTATTATCAACTATGAAGTGCAATTAACTATGTTAGGAGAATCGTTTTTCTCGAAATATCTATTAAATATTTTCTTATAAGTGCCATCTGAAATTATTTCACACAAGGTTTTATCAATATTTTTTTTCAATTTATCATTTTTTTTGGAAATCATAAAACCAATACTCCATTTTTCATTGATACTATCAGCTATTTTAAATTGATTGCTCTTACTTCTATGATTTTTGGTAAAATAAATAAAAGGATTTTCAGGGACCATAGTTGCATCTGTACGTTTATTAAACAGAAGTTGTAATGATTGCTCAAAATTATCACTGTAGATTAAATCTGCTTTTAATTTTTCTGCTAATTTTAAAAGACTTGTGCCAAGTATTTGGGCAACTTTTTTCCCTTTAATATCATTAAAACTATTTATATTTTTTTCATCATTTCTTACGATTAATAGTAGATTATTTGATAGATATGGTATTGAAAAGTTATATATTTTTTTTCGTTCTTCTGTAATAGCAACATTTACTAAAACGTCATATCTATTTGTATCAATTCCGAAAATAAGACTATCAGTTCTTGTTTCGAAAAATTTTGCCTCTAAATTAAGGCGTTTTGCTACTTCCCTAATAAGATCAATATCAAATCCCATCAGTTCTCCTTTTCCATTATCAGTATGAAAACTATGAGGAGGATAAGTTCCATCTGTTCCAATGCGGAGTATATGTTTTTGATTCGTATTAAATGATTCATTATTAGAATAAATAAATAAAAAAGCTATAAATGTCACAAATGATATTGTTAATACAACGTATTTGTATTTTGAAAGGAATAATTGTTTTAAACGACAGCAAAAATAATACATATTATCATACCTATAATTATTTACCGCATTTTAATCATATTATATACGGCTTGCTTCAACGTAATTTGGCAAAAGTTATCATTTAATATTCGGTATTAAAATAACTATTATGATATTATAAATAAACTATGCCATATTAATCTATTAAAACACGTATTTTTATAGTTTTTAATTATCTATTTTTAAGAAGATAAAAAGCGTGCAAATTCAATAAGAGGCTGAGATTTTTTTCCATAACAACTTAATATATCAATTGCACTATTAGTTTGTTTATCAATTTCTTGTTTTATCCACTGCTCACCTTTTATTTTTATAAGACAGTTTTTCTTATTAGTTGCATTTTTCATAGATTTTTTATCGACTTTATGTGTATTACTTTTAAAATCAAGTATATCATCAACCAACTGGAAAATAATTCCTAAATTATTTCCAAAATTTCTTAGTCTTATTTTGTCTTCTTGACTTGCATTTGCGATAATTGCTCCTGCTTCACAGGCAAATCTCATCAGCGCTCCTGTTTTCATCTCTGGTACTATGAAAGGATTGTTTTCGTCGGGATATTCATCTTGAACATCCATCATTTGCCCACCGAGCATACCTTTTGCTCCTGAACTGCATGATAGCGAAAAAGCCAACTCACATCTTATTTTATCTTCTAATTTTGTTTTTGGCGAGAAAATTATCTCAAAAGCATATGTTAATAAACTATTTCCTGAAAGAATAGCAGTTGCTTCATCATATTTTATATGAACAGTTGGTTTCCCACGGCGAATATGACCATCATCCATTGATGGTAGATCGTCATGTATTAAAGAATAACAATGAATACATTCGATAGCAGCTCCTATTTGCAAGACTACAGGATCGTAAAATTCGAATAGAGCTGCACACTCAACTAATAAAAAAGAACGTAATTTTTTACCTCCATTTAAGATAGCGTACCTCATTGCAGATATTAGTCTATCATTATGTGATTTACATTGGAAATTTTCTCTAGATAATAGACGATCTAGTATAGATTCTATGCGCTTTGAATTGTCTTGTAATTTCAATCGTGCAATATCATTCATCAATTTATTCCTCTTAAAGAATAATTATTTATATTTTATTTCACTATTGATAAGCATTATATCATATAATGAGATTATGGAATCAATTTTTCGATGGCATTCGCTATAATCGCTTATATATGTTCTATCAAATATTAACTTTCTAATATCAGTCCTATTTTAATTGATGTATTTTTAAATGAAGATGGGGTATAACTTTAAAATTCTTATAAATGATACATATCAATATAATTTGTTTATTTGTAATTTATATTTAACTTGTTTTTGAGTATATTTCTTTTATTTTATTCAAAATTGAGCTTAATAAAATAATGTGAGTTAATCTCTAATCTGACTTATATGATAATTTTTTTCTATACTTTAATATATGTTATAATTCTTTCAATAGATTGATAGCCTCATAAATTAGATATATAATATTTAGATTACCTTATGCATAATAGATTAAGCATTAAAGTCTAAAATAGACAAAGAGTGTTCTATATAGTAATACTATATTTTTTATTAAAAGTTATAATTGATTTTAATCAAAAATCGAAATAGGACTATTTATTTTATATATTTGTATAGTAATAAATTTTTAATATAAAGACTTTTTAATGCGTTTATTTAGGATATTCTTATCTAAGATAAAAGGAATTATTTTATCTGATAAAGCAAGTTTGCTAATCATTTTTTGTTATTCTATAATTCCATTATTGATAATCATATTTTTTATTATATCTTTGGTTGATTTATATCATAAAAAAATAGCAATTGATACTACGATCAATTCTGTCATATTATCTGCTGGATCAAAGATGGCATCAAATTTTAGTTATTTTAGCAATAATATTAGCAAATATTCGGAAGGGGTTATTATATATAATATAAAAACATTTATTAAGAATAATATTAAAGAATCTCTATCTGTATCTATATTTGACAAAAAGGATATAAACTTTATATCTGATAATGTTAATATTAATATATCTCCCCGTAATAATTATAAGAATGTTTATGACATTAATTTGACAACATATTATTATTATCATTTTCCACTTTTAGGAAATATTTTAGGTGATAATAAATATGCTACAGTTGTTTCTTTTGTATCTGCTGTTTTAACTATGGATAGCACTAATGATGATGTTTCTTTTTTGGAATTTTTAATAGATTTATCTGGTTCTATGCATTGTCCCATAGATGATAATCCGGAAAATAATCTTAATTCTTCTTCCGTTCCTTGCGTAAAAGATAGAAAACGCTCTAAAATAACAGCTCTCAAGAAGGCAATGTTGCTTCTTCTTGATACTATTGAGAGTTTGCCAAATGTGACAAAAAGATTTTATATGGGATTAATCGGATATACAGAAAAGATTGTTAAGCAAATATCTCCATCATGGGGTGGAGAAGATATAAGGGAATATACTCTAAAAGGAATGGATGCAGTTAAATTTGCTGAAACTGATTCTAGTCCAGCGATGAAAAAAGCATATAAAATATTGACTGCCGATGAGAGAACTAATTTTTTTAACAGAATATTTCTTACAAGATTCAAAGTTCCGTCTACTTCATTTCGTAAATATATTGTATTCCTGACTGATGGAGAAAATAATAATGTATCAAGTGATAAAAGGACCCTTAAAACATGCAACAAAGCTAAGAATCACTCCATAAGAATATTTACGATATCTATTAATGCTCCAGCAGTAGGAGTGAATCTGTTGAAAAAGTGTGCTAGTTCTATTGAAGACTACTATAATGTATCAGATATTAATTCTCTCTTGAAAGTTTTTAAAAATATTTCTAATTCTATCTCTAAAAGTAAATATAGTATCGTTTTGAATGCATGAAGTATTAGTTTTAAATAGTATTATTATCAATATAGTACAATATTTTATAGCTAATATATATGAACTTATTTTTTAATATAATTAAATTTATTCAAATGGTATTTTTTAAATAATTATCGCTAAATTATTCATACTAAACCTATAGAACGGTATTAATGTTTCTATAATTCTGTTTTATGGATATTTTTTCATACTATTACTCATTATATTAAATGTATTTTTTGATTGAATATAAAATATTTTCAATGGGTGATCATGGTTTTAATTTTAAAAATATCAGACCATCGGATAAATGAATTAGCAAAAAATACAAGAAATCGTTTATGCCTACATTAGTCATTCATGCTAATCCCAAAATTCATCTTGGAATTAGGATATGAGGTTAAATTATATCTGCAGAGGTCTAAGGCATAGCTTTTATCGAGTTAATATGTTTTTTTGCATAATTAAGCGGGTAATTATTCTTGTATTTAAGACTCAAATTTATTTTGCTAATCTTTAATAAATGTAAATAAATCTTAACAAAATATTGTATTATCTGCTGTAAATAATTTAATTATCAATTAACTAATAATTTTCTATATTTTTATTCAGATATTGATGTAAAAAAGTTATGAAATAATAAAAGTAAAACATAGTATAATCAATGATCTTATTTTAACATTCTTTTGAGTTTATAAAATGGTTAAATTATTGATTATAAGGTATGTCATTATTATAATTTAATGTACATAAATATATTTTATTGAGATTTTTTTAACATTATATATAATATTTTACTAATTATATTAAAACCTTTGTTTATGTAAATATTTTTTGTTGGGAATAGTTATGTCAATTATTTTTAAGGCTAGGAGAAACTTTATGTTCCTTATAAGAGACATGATAATTCTTATCGCCTTTATAGATTCTATAGTGTTGTGGTATAAGCAAAATAGTAATGTTGATTTTTTAGTAGATTTATTGATGAATCTATCTTTAGTTTTATTTACAGTGATATACAAACCAGTTAGTGGATTTCGTCGCTTTGTTTTGCTACTGATATATTTAATTATTATTCTCCGATTTATTTTATTATTAGTTAATAAATATATATAAATATATTTATAATTAATAAAATTAAAATACTAATAATAAATGTATACATGATATTAATGTGAATTAGACTATAATTAAGACTTTTGCTTTAACTAATGTACAGATATATAAGATAATGCTGAATTATTGCATATAGTTATATTGTAAATTACATTTATATAAATACTAACATATATAATATATAGACGTTCTTGCGTAAAATTTATTTTTATATAAAAATATTTATTTACTTATTATTAGCTAATTTTGAAGTGCTATTTTAAAATCCCGTACGTACTGTAACTTATTTGCTAGGGTCGTTAAGTTTTTATTAACACTTGTATCAACTATTTTATCAAGTGCATTAAGTTTTGTATTAACTTCACTAAGTTTTGTATTAACTCTTGTATTAACTTCATTAAGTTTTTTATCAATATTATCTATTTGATCTATATATATAGATGCCATTTTATTATAATAAATTACATCATCATTTTCCCCGCATCCTGATAATGTAGATAATATTAAAGGAATAACAATAGTGTATTTATTTTTTAAATTCATGACTCTCAACAATACTAAAAATTAATTAATATAATAATTAATATACCTACTTATTATATAATATGCAGCTATAATAATCCGTTTTAGTCATCATTAAATATTATTAGACCATAAAACTATTAATTGTTATAAATGGTATAAACTAATACCTTAATTATAAATGATATAAACTAATACCTTTGAATTAATCCATATATTTGATAATAAGATTTTTCTATTTTATCAATTATTTAGAAGTTAATTGAACCATATTTTGTTTTTTAATGTATTTCATCTTTATTGGGCTTAAAATATTACTATCATAAAAATATTTTTCCCCAGTGATTTCTTCTTAATATTAGAAAACAATATTTTTAATTTTTGAATTGTTTGGATTATTTTATTTTAATATATTGAATATGAAACGAACATGTTTAATAATGACGTTGAGTTTTTTTTGTTATATATCTTAAAATAGATATGCAATTGTTCTATAGTTAGTTATGAAGTAGCACCGTTTTTATAATTTATTTATGTAAAATTATTATTGTGTCCTGTGAGAGGAGAGGTTTTTTTTATGTTATTTACAAAAGTTTATGCACAATCAGATGTTCAATCTATAGGCTCTGTAACATCACCTATTGAACTTATTTCTTTATTTCTCCTTCTAGCCTTTGTTTGGTATTTTTTAATTATTCGTCCGCAGCGTCAACAGATAAAGCTTCGTGAAGAAAAATTAAATAGTTTGCGCAGAGGAGATCATGTGCTTACAGCAGGAGGAATCACAGGAAAAGTCACAAGGATTTTGGATAATTCTGAGTTAGAAGTAGAAATATGCGATGGTGTACGTATTCGTGTTATTCGATCATATATATCTGATATTAGATCAAAATCTGAATCTATATAATCAAAATTGATACATCATATATTTTTTAGAATTATGACGTTTTTTTTTGATATAATGCAGGTAAAAATATTTTTTTAGGTGTGCTAAAGTCATAATTTAAATAATCAGTATATAATTTATTATAACTTTATACAGTATAATCTTGATATTGAAATATGATTTTGGTTTATATTAGTTAATTTTATGTTGCAAGATATATCGTGAATTACTTAAATATAAATTATATTCTAGAAAGATACTTATCTTGCGTGATATGTTAATTATTTTTTATAAAATAATTAACATCATTTTATATTTTTTTGATTTTTGTTTTATAATGATCGCTAAACATATAGTCATGATTATATAAACATTTTTATATATTTTGTCATTTTTTTGAAGAGTAGTATATAAATCTATAATCATATAAGATCCCATGGGAATATAAATGGTATCAGTTGCTAAATGTAAATGGTTTTGTGATCCAGATCTTATATATATAATGTCTTTGCTAAATCAAGGAAACGAAAAATCCTGCATTGTGGGAGGGGCTGTTAGGGATAGCCTGATGAACGTTGATGTGAAAGATGTTGATATTGCTACCACAATATTGCCAGATGTAGTGATTAAGATTTTTTCTAAAACTAAGTGTGCAGTTATTCCAAAAGGAATTTATCATGGCACTGTCACAGTATTATTGAGTAAAAAATGTTTTGATATAACAACTTTAAGAAGTGATTATATCACTGATGGACGTAATGCAAAAGTTATTTTTACCAAAGATTGGCATGCGGATGCACTCAGAAGAGATTTTACAATAAATGCTTTATATGCCGATCGATATGGTCAGATTATTGATTATGTAGGTGGATTAAATGATATCAGGAATAATACTATAAGATTTATTGGGAATGCACATCATAGGATTGAGGAAGATTATCTTCGTATTCTACGATTTTTTCGTTTTTTTGCTCACTATGGTAAAGATAATATTGATTTTAATGGATTTTCTGCAATTAAACAAACAAAAGTAGGCTTAAAAATAGTTTCTATAGAGCGTATCTGGTCAGAAATTAAAAAATTATTGGAAGCAAAAAATCCAATCCAAGCAGTTATACACATGCATGATAGTGGTGTATTTAAAGAAATATTCCCATATATACAATGTTTTCACATTGATAAATTTTCTTTTCTTATTGAAGGAGAACAAAAATTCAAATGGAGCATTGATCCTTTATTGCGTTTTATTGTACTAATTTATTCACAAGATGAAAATTTTATCCGCTATATATCAAAAAAATTATGTTTATCCACTGCAATAAAACATTTTTTTCTTGCCTTTATACAGTGTAATATACCTATTAATATTACAGAAAAAGAGATTATTAAATTATTTTATATTTATGGATCAGATGTAGTAATAGCGAAACTGAAAATATTTTTAGCTCTTAATCACAGACATATTGATAATCAGTATGCATATAAAATTATTAAAATTATTGAAGATATTCCTTATTGGAGAAAGCCTATTTTCCCCTTGAGAGGATATGATGTTCTTAAATTAGGAATAAATCCAGGTAAAAAAGTTGGCTATATTTTAGATCATTGCAAGGATGAGTGGATAAATTCTTTTTTTCAATTATCACGTAAAGATTTGCTAAATATTTTACAGGAACTTATAAAATCCTTCTAAAACAATAGTTTAATAACAAAATTACGGTTGTGATTGCTAATTATTTTCCTTTAATAAATCAATGATAATTTTATATTATATGATGTTTATTTTTATCTTTTAAAAAATAAATTACCAATACTACATTTAAATATTTACTCTACATTAATTATAAAAGTAATATCTTAAATAAATAGATCGTCGAATATCTATTTAATAAAGCACTATTATTTATTTTATAGCTACATAAAATTAATATCTTATAAAATCTTATAAAAATACTATTGTATTCATATAAATTTATTTATCCTCTGATTTTTTGTTTTTTATTATTTTCTCTTAGGGCTATTATAACTTCTTTCCAAATATTTGTTATTAGTGCCATTAGGACTGGGCCGATGAATAATCCTAATAATCCCATCGTTCTAACTCCCCCAACTAAACCTAAAAAAGTAGGTAGGAATGGAAGCTTTATTGGACCTCCAACAAGAAATGGTCTAAGTGTCTTATCAATAATAAACAATTCAATCGTTCCCCAAGATAATAGACAAATACCATTAAAAACATTTCCTTCTAATACTAGATAAACTGATACCAATGTAAACGATAAAGGTGCGCCTCCAGGTATTATAGCCATTATAGCTGTTAAAATCCCCAAAAGAACATGTGATGGAGCGCCTGCAATCCAATAAGCATATCCTAATATAATTCCTTCACCAATTGCTATAATAGTCATTCCAAGAAAAGTTGATCTAATAATCTTAGGGATCATTGCTGATAATTTATGCCAATATGCAGGGAAAATATATTCTCCCAATGTATTACATTGTCGATATATTGAAACGCCATCACGATACATAAAAAATAAAGCTATAATCATAAAGACTGTAGACAGAAAACAATCAACAATGAGGGAGCTGAAACTTAATATAGCGCCTATTATTTCATCTTTATCTAACCAACCTTCAACAAAAGCTTCCGGACCTTTAGGTTTGGCTATTGCGTCATTCCATTTTTTTATCATCTTTTCTGATGAAGTTAATTTATACAAGAAATTAGGAGCTGGTAATCCTTTTTCATTTAATGATATAATTTTAAATGCCAAGCTTTTTATTTCCGCACTTGCATGATAACTAATAAATGATGTTGGAACTATAATCAAAACAATAATAGCTAAGATTGCTAATGTAGCCATAAAAGTTGAGGATTTATCTTCCTTACTAATAAACAAACTATATATAGGCCAAGTTGTAAAAGCTATGACTAGAGCCACAAGAACAGGAGCGAAAAAACCTTTTAGAAAGTAAAGAGTTATACAACTCAAAAAGATTATAGTCCATCGAGTTAATCCTTTAGGATTTAATATTTCTTCTCTCATGTTTATGCCTTCACTAATTATATCTTAATATCCTGATATTTAAAAAAAATTTGTATTTTTTTAAGATTTAACTTATTTTTTGCTATTCAACATTAATTTATGAAGTAATATGTTATGCCATATAACATACAGTATAACATATATCACATATCATTATTATTCATTTAGTATATTACACATCTTTGTCATCTGCAAAAGTTGCTCTTTCTTGGATAAATCTAAATCTTTCTTCTGCTTTTGTTCCCATCAATTTATTAATTGAATCTTGTGTTTTTGATAAAGATTCCTTGTCTTTATTAACTTCTACTCGCAAAAGAGTACGTTTTTTAGGGTCCATAGTAGTCTCTTTCAGTTGTGATGCTAGCATTTCTCCAAGTCCTTTAAAACGACTAATTTCTATTTTCCCTTTGTTTTTGAGTGTTTTTAAGATTTCTTCCTTATGTGCTTCGTCACGAGCGTATACTGACATTGATCCTTGAGTAATTTTAAAAAGTGGAGGTAACACAACAAAAAGATGTTTTTTTTCAATAAGGCTATACATTTCTTGATAGAAAAAAGTTAGAAGAAGAGATGCTATATGTGCCCCATCTACATCAGCATCTGTCATTATAATAACTTTTTCATATCTTAGGTCTTCTTCACGATATTGCGATCTTGTATTGCATCCCAAAGCCTGAATAAGATCTGTAAGCTGCTGATTATTTCTAATTTTATCTGCACCTGCGCTTGCAACGTTAAGAAGCTTGCCTCTTAGTGGTAGAATTGCTTGATTTTTTCTATTCCTTGCTTGTTTGGCTGATCCGCCTGCAGAATCTCCCTCTACAATAAATAGCTCCGTCCCTTTAGAAATATTTTGTGAACAGTCGGATAATTTACCTGGAAGACGAAGCTTTCGTACTGCAGTTTTACGGTTAACGTCCTTTTGTTTTCTTTTCTTAAGTCTTTCTTCAGATCGCTCAATAATTGATTCTAGCAGTTTACTTGCATTGATAGGATTTTTAATTAAGTAATGATCAAAAGAGTCTCGTAACGCATGATCAACCAAACGCTGGGCATCTACTGATGATAGTTTGTTTTTAGTTTGTCCCACAAATTCAGGATTGCGAATAAAAATGGATAAAATTCCTACAACTGAAATGATTAGATCATCACTAGTTATTGCAGATGCTCTTTTATTTTGAGTTAGCTCTGCGTATTTTTTTATTCCTTTAGTAAGAGCAATTCTTAATCCGGCTTCATGAGATCCTCCTTCATCTGTAGGAATGGTATTACAGTATGATATGATTTCTGGCTCTTCTTCGCACCAGGCTATTGCCCACTCAACAGTACCGCTGTTTTTGCCTTTTCTTTCGTATTTACCAGAAAATATCTCAGAAGAAATGAGTAATTTATCATTTAGTTTAGTTTGTAGATAAGTCTCTAATCCACCAGGGAAATAAAACTCTGCTTTTTCTGTAATTTTGTATTTTTCTGCTATTCTTTTACTACATAACCAGCAAGTTTTTACCCGACCAGATAAATAGGCTTTAGATTTGGTCATTTTTAAAATAGTAGCAGCATTGAAAATAGTCATTGGTCCAAATATTTTTGGATCAGGGCGAAACTTTATGCTAGTTCCCCGCTTATTGCGAATTTTACCAATTTTTTCAATAGGTTTCAATGGGATGCCGCGGGAAAATTTTTGAAAGAATATTTCGTTTTTTCTTATGACGGTAACTTCTAGCGTTTCCGATAGGGCGTTTACTACGGATATCCCTACGCCGTGTAATCCACCAGAAATTTCATAAGCAGATCCATCAAATTTGCTTCCAGAATGTAATGTGGTCATAATAATTTCTAGAGTTGACTTCTCTGGGAATTGAGGGTGTCTTTCTACAGGTATTCCACGTCCATTATCAGTAACGGTTATAAATCCCTCATCATCTAAAGATACATCAATAACATCTGCATGCCCAGCAATAACCTCATCCATCGCATTATCAATTACTTCTGAAAACAGATGATGGAGTGCATTTTCATCTGTTCCACCTATATACATGCCAGGCCTCATTCGCACAGGCTCTAATCCTTTTAGAATGCGAATAGATGATGCATCGTAGTCTTCAGAATTTCTTTGATTTACATCTATATTATTATTCATAGAATCATCTTTTAAATAGTCTTTATTTTCAGATGTTTCTTTGTTTGTAATTGATGATTTTGAAAAAAGATCAGTATTATCGTCCATTTTATAATTTTAATCGCATACTAATAAAAAAATTTTCCTAACCTACAATTATTTATATAATTAATTGCATTAGAAAAACAATGATGCAATCAAATATATTGATTTACAATGCCCGGATATTACACTATCCGATATTATACTATCCATTGAGGCAATATTTCAATCAGTTAATATCTATATTATTAAAGATATTAAATATTAATTACAAGTGAATGCTTAAATTATAAAATTTGTGATTTAACTAATTTGATTATATTAAAAATTTTTTACCATGTTGTCGCAACATAATATATTGATAATACCTTTTCCCAATTACGTTTTCTGTTTTTTGGATTTTATTATGGGCATGATCAATAATCTATATATTCATTAGATTACAAATATTATATACGGTTATATTTTTTATTTCTTATATTAATATATTGCAGAAGATTTTTTAGGTTATCATTAACTTCTAATTATTTACATGATTTGCTGGTTTTAATATTAGAATTAGTTTCTTCGCTTGCATAATACTTATTGTTTTATATGTTAAGTACATCTCTGTATTATAAAATTGCTTATATATCTACGTGATTAATGTATATGGCTATATTTTATCATTATTGTATAACGAGATATTGCATTACTTTATTATATTAAATTTTATTACATATTTTATAAATAAGATGTGATATAATGTTTAAAGATATAATAAATATTTTTTATATATGAAGGTATATTATAATTATATACTAATGCTACTTTTATAATTTTTATCTTTAGATCGATTAAATTATAGTTTTATAAAATTAGTTCAATTTTTTTATTATTGTGTGTATTAAAATTAAACTGTATAATCAGTATGATGAAAATTTCAATTTATAATAACAAGTCATTTTAATATTCAGGTGTTTTTAAATTATTATAACTGTTGCTTGATTATAAATTTAGTATATGTGATCTTAATTAGATACTATAGATATTATTTAATAATTATGAACATTTGAATTATTTTATGAAATAGTGATTCATTTATAAGAAAAATTTGTAATATATCGTTACAATAATTGTGGATATACGATTTATTAATATATCTTTCAATCATACTGTTTTTAAAAAGGAGTTATTATGAGAGTAGGCATACGTCCACTTATCGTTGGAAACTGGAAAATGCATGGCTTGTGTTCATCTCTTGAAAAAATTGAAAAGATTGCTGAACACACTAATGTTAAAGATTGTAGGGTTGATGTAGCTATATGTCCTCCAGCGACTCTCATATATCCTTCATCGCGTCTTTGTGTAGGGTCTACATTAATGATTGGGGCGCAAGATTGTCATATGTATCAATCTGGTTCTTATACAGGTGATATTTCGGCTAATATGTTAGCTGATAGCGGAGCCTCTTTTGTAATTTTAGGGCATTCTGAACGACGTATAGGTCATAAAGAAACAAGCCAAATTATACAATCTAAGGTAAAAGCTGCATGTGAAGCTGGACTTATTCCGATAGTATGTATTGGAGAAACCGATGATGAATACCGTTGTGGTAGAACAATTGATATTCTACAAAAACAACTAGAATTTAGTTTGCCAAATATATTAAAAGCATATAATTTAGTAATTGCTTATGAGCCGGTATGGGCAATTGGTACTGGGCTTTTGCCGTCTGCTTCTGATCTTGAAAAAGTCCATTCTTTTATTCGTTGTTTTTTATCTGATCGTTTTCCTGATGATGGTCATAATATACGTATTCTTTACGGCGGATCTGTTAGTGTTTCTAATGTAAAAGAATTTTTACACGTTGATAACATAGATGGTGTATTAGTTGGTGGTGCTAGTCTTCAACATGAGGTTTTTTTAACGATAGTTGACTTTTTTGAACGTGTATATATTGATTCATATTTGTAAAAATGTCACTTAAATATTAACTTATATTGATCTTTTAAAATATAATGAATGGAACTGTTTAATGGAAATTTTTGTTATAGTCATGCATCTTTTAATTGTATTTGGACTAGTATGTGTGATTTTAGTTCAATCATCTGATAGTACTGCTTTTGGATCTTCTTCGCCGTCTAGGTTTCTAAGTCGGGGTGCTTCTAATAATTTTCAAGTTCGTATTACTGCTGTACTTGCTTTTCTTTTCTTTTCTACTTCTATTCTTCTTGGATTTATTTCGAGATATAAATATATGCAATATACGAAAAGTATGCATAAAGATGTAGTAGCTTCTAAAGATAAAACAGTAGATTATAATCCTATTAAGTCATCGTCTGTAACTGATAAGAAAGTTGCTGTACGTAATGAACCTTCTGCATCTAATAATTCCTCAAAAAAATCTTCTATGTCCAATAGTAGAAAAAATGAATCTATCCCACATAATTCTAAAAAATAGATAATTTTGAATATTTTTAATGGTTTTACGTTGAATTAGGTTGATCCTTGATAATATATATAATGTAATTAGGTATTTAGTATTTTGAAAAGGATATCAGTGGTTAGATATATTTTTATAACCGGCGGGGTTGTTTCTTCTCTTGGCAAGGGAGTAGCTGCAGCATCTCTTGGAATGTTGTTGCAAGCTCGTGGATATCAGGTTAAAATACGTAAACTTGATCCATATATTAATATTGATCCTGGTACAATGAGTCCTATTCAGCACGGAGAAGTTTTTGTTACTGATGATGGTGCTGAGACTGATATGGATTTTGGTCATTATGAAAGATTTATGGAAGTTTCTTCTACTAGATCTGATAACATTACCACTGGGCGTATATATAAAAATATTATTGATAAGGAGCGTAGAGGCGAATATCTTGGGGCTACTGTGCAAGTTATTCCTCATGTTACAAATGAAATCAAGAATTTTATTACTCAAGGGAATGAAGGTATTGATTTTGTAATTTG
Organism: Candidatus Liberibacter americanus str. Sao Paulo; assembly: GCF_000496595.1. Lineage (NCBI taxonomy): Bacteria > Pseudomonadati > Pseudomonadota > Alphaproteobacteria > Hyphomicrobiales > Rhizobiaceae > Liberibacter > Candidatus Liberibacter americanus. The sequence continues at coordinate 952,480 of NC_022793.1, read as the reverse complement.
CGAAATTGGTGGTACTGTCGGTGATATTGAGGCAATGCCTTTTATAGAAGCAATTCGTCAGCTTGGTAATGATTTATTTGATCAAGGTAGTAAATCTATTTATATCCATTTGACTCTAATGCCGTATATCCCTTCAGCAGGTGAACTTAAAACAAAGCCTACACAGCATTCTGTTAAAGAATTGCAAGCTTTGGGTGTGCATCCAGATATTCTATTGATACGTGTTGATCGAAAAATTCCTGAAAAAGAGCGTCGCAAAATATCGTTATTTTGCAATGTTCCAATGTCAGCAGTTATTCAAGCTCTTGATGTTGATAATATATATAAAGTTCCTATTGTCTATCATGAAGAGGGAATAGATAGTGCTGTATTAAGTTGCTTTAATATTGATCATGTTAAATCATTAAAATTAGAAGTTTTGAATAGTTTTTGTGATCGTGCTTTTTCTCTTAAACATGAGATTACAATTGCTATCGTAGGTAAATATACTAATACTAAAGATGCTTATAAATCTTTGATAGAGGCAATACGTCATGCTGGAATTGCAAATTATACAAAAGTTAATTTGTCTTGGATTGAAGCAGATGTTTTAGAAAATAAAAATCCAGAAATTTATCTTAAGGGAATGGATGGTATTATTGTCCCAGGAGGATTTGATAAGCGTGGTTCAGAGGGAAAAATAGTTGCTATAAAATATGCACGCGAAAATAATATACCTTATTTTGGTATTTGTTTTGGTATGCAAATGGCTGTTTTAGAAGCTGCTCGTAATTTAGCAAATATTCCTAATGCTTGTTCTACTGAATTATGCAAAGATGGAGAGCCTGTTATTGCTCTTATGAATGAGTGGATGAAAGGAGGGGTGCAAGAAATACGTTCGAAATCTAGTAATATGGGATCAACCATGAGATTAGGAGCTTATGATGTTTATTTAAAAGAACAGACACATGTTCATAAAATATATGGTATTAGCCAAGTTTCAGAACGTCATAGGCATAGATATGAGGTTAATCTTAATTATATGAATGTATTAGAAGAGTGTGGTTTGATTTTTTCAGGATTTTCTACAGATAACTCACTTCCTGAAGTTGTTGAATATAAGCATCATCCTTGGTTTGTTGCAGTGCAATATCATCCCGAGTTTAAGAGCCGTCCTTTACATCCTCATCCTCTTTTTGTAAGTTTTATTAAAGCATCTCTATTATATAATAATACTTATATATCTTCTTAACCTTTAATTTGAATATTTTTTGATATCTTATAAATCCTTAAGTTATTGATTTATATTTATTAAAATAAAAAAGCAAATAAATCATCTTCTAATTGTTAATAGCTGTACTGATGAGATATTACTTATGTAATATAGTTTTCAATATAGTAATATTTTATAATCTAGAATTTTTTATCATATTTAATAGATGCTGGATATTTCTTTTATATTTTACAAGGCATTTTATTTATAAAAATAATTATTAATGTGGTGATATAAACTAATAAAGTTTGTTTTTTGTTTATTATAATATCATATGTAATGATATTGAGCAATTAATGTCGAAAAAACAGTCCGATTATATACACAATTAACCAGAATGATGGCGAATAAAGAATCATCCTTCCATGAATTAATTAAGCTATTAGATACTAATTTAAAAATATTGATAACTATCTCAATGCTATTTCTAGATTATCACTAATTTTTTCAATAAATCCGTTGGTTGACAACCAATCTTGTTTGGGGCCAATGAGTAATGCTAAATCTTTTGTCATGAAGCCATCTTCTACTGTTTTAATGCATATTTTCTCTAATTTTTGAGCAAAATTTTTCAACTCAGAATTATCGTCCAATTTTGCCCTATGAAGTAAGCCGCGACTCCAAGCAAAAATAGAAGCAATAGAGTTAGTAGAAGTTTCTTTTCCTTCTTGATGTTGGCGATAATGTCTTGTGACTGTTCCATGGGCTGCTTCTGTTTCCATTGTTTTTCCATCTGCTGTAATTAAAACAGAAGTCATAAGTCCAAGTGATCCAAATCCCTGAGCTACTATGTCTGATTGCACATCTCCATCATAATTTTTACAAGCCCATACATAACCTCCAGACCATTTTACAGATGATGCTACCATATCATCAATTAAACGGTGATTATAATAAATGCCAAGTTGATCAAATTTTTCTTTAAATTCAGTTTCATATATTTCGTCAAAAATATTTTTAAAGCGTCCATCATAAGTTTTAAGAATAGTGTCTTTTGTAGAAAGGTATAAAGGAAAGTTGCGTTTTAAAGCATATTGCATCGATGCTCGTGCGAATTCTCTAATTGATTCATCTAGATTATACATCGCCATTGCGATTCCATCACTAGGAGCATTAAAAACTTCTTTTTCTATGATATTTCCATCTTCACCAACGAATTTTAAAATTAATTTTCCCTTGCCAGAAAATTGAAAATCAGTTGCTTTATATTGATCTCCAAAAGCATGCCTTCCAATTATAATCGGCTCTTTCCATCCTGGGATAAGTCGAGGAACATTTTTACAAATTATAGGCTCCCTGAATATAATTCCTCCAATAATATTGCGAATAGTCCCATTGGGTGATTTCCACATTTCTTTCAGGTTAAATTCTTTAACACGATTTTTATCAGCAGTGATGGTTGCGCATTTAATTCCAACGCCATATTTTTTAATTGCATTAGCTGCATCAATTGTTACCTGATCATTTGTTAAATCTCGATTTTGAATCGATAGATCAAAGTATTTTATTTTAAGATCTAGGTATGGAGATATGAGCTTTTCTTGGATTAGTTTCCAGATCAATCTAGTCATTTCATCGCCATCTAGATTTACAATAGGGTTAGTAACTTTTATTTTTTTCACGTAAGTCAATCCTAAAATAGATCAAAACTAAATTATACTACAAATAATACTAAAGATGATTAATCAATTGTAACACCTAATCAATAAAAATGATATAAATATATGACTTTAAAATAGCTAAGTATATCATATGTGATTTTTTATGGCTATTAAATAATTAAATATTATGGCAGTAAATTTAAATATGATAAAATATTTATATAAATATTCAAAAACAACATTAAGAATTTGATTTAATCTTGTTTTTTTACAAATCGTAATTGGCTTTATTGTTTGCTGCTTATTAACTTATGGAATAATTTGTGAAGTTATTATCCATATACTATCTTTTCATTTGGATGTATTCTTTAACTTTAGTTATTGATGTTTTAAAAATAGGTTGTCATTAATTCTTGTTTAGTTGCTCCACATTCATCTGATTTGAATTAAGATAGTTTTATTTCTGTCATGATCTTATTTTTAATTATTGATTTTTTATATTTATTTATAAGATAAAGACTAAAATTAAGCTAGAATTAGCTAGAATAAAGGGTTATACTCAAATAGATCTTGCGGAGATTAAATACGGTATCGAAGAATTAAAAGCAGATAAACATATAAGATTGGCTAAGATTAAGTCTCAACAAGCCAAAAGTGGCATTAAGTGGATTGATGGTTTTAAGGCTTTAGTGCGTCCTATAACAACTCTTTTTTGGATTATTGTTTATCCTTTATTGACACTTTATCTAGTTAAAGAGGGCATAATAACTAGTGCCTCTTTATAATGATGTTAAGTCCATTCACACAAGAGATTGTCGCTTGCATCTTAGGCTTTTGGTATAGGGATAAATAGTGCCAGAAGAGAAGGTAATTTAGTTAGTAATCTGGCTAATTTTTTTCTTAGCCAAGTCCATTGCGGTCCTCATAGCAGGAGGGAAATATTCATTTTTATTTCGTTCTCCATAAGATTTAAACAAAGATACAATAGGGGTAATCAAAATACAAGCGTTGTGAACCATTAAAACATAAAACAAGTTAATTGCACTATTATCAATAGTTGTCGATGTTCCAAACACTATACAAAATACATAAATATTTATCATTACAAAATAAATGGATAACCCTATTAAAAAACTATTTCTCCAAACTAATGCATTATTTATTTCTCTTTTGCATTCTTTGACGTACTCATCAGATGATTTTTGCAATTCTTTTTGCAATTTTGTATATCCACAGATTTTTTGATCAATTTGATCTATCGTTAATGCTAAACACTCCGTATTTCCAGTAATATTACGGATATTTTGCTCTAAAATACATATCTTATTTTCTTCCTTATCTTCTGTCTTATCTTTGGGATTATTCATCTCGGCTATTACACTCTATATCCATTGCATAATCTCTATTTATTTTTTGTTTTTTATAATATCTTTGTATCACGTCATTGTCTATTTCTGAATATTTACCCAATGCCTTTATTACCATATCCCAAGGAGAATTTTTCTCATGTGTAATTTGAGATAACTTTAAGGGATCTATGTTTCCGTATTTAGTCAATACAAAATCTATAACTCTTTTCTGGTTATCTGACAGCTCACACCCATAAGGTATGTTGCTTTCTTTGTCAACAATAAGGGTTTTGATAGGTTTTGTCCCAAACTTTGATAACGGGTTATATATTTCTATATAGACAGGACCATATAGCCATGCTTTAGGCGATTGTTCTACAATAGGAGTATCACTATCCGCAAGCGACCAACCATGAGCAAAATAAACAAGCTTTAAAAGATGCATTACTGTAAGGCAATCTACACCTTTATTTTTAATCCTTGATTTCTCTAAAATATAATTAGCTACTGCTCTGGAATCGTGTGATCTTTCATTAGACAATATGTTCATAATTTTCTCCATTTAAGATAATTATGTACTGTAATCGATTCAAAGACAACTTATTTCTATAAATCGGCACTAGTAGTCAAAATTAAACATCAAAAAAAATCGATAAGTATTGTATAATCAAATAGTTTCTTTAATTTAAGTCAAATATAAAATTATTCAGTAGAGAAGGGAGGGTTAAATCCAGTGGAAGCCTTTAGCTATTTCTCCAACTATGATCATGATAACAGCCAATAATGCAGGTATTTTCCATATCATATCCCGCATTTATACACAAACATTGCCTATTTCTTTAAAGACCTGTTTAGATTCGTTACTCATATCAATACGAATACTTTTAAACTCTTGATCGATTTTATCAGAGAGACTATCAACTTTCTTCTCAAGTCATTCATATCCATTTTCAAGTAATATCACCCTGCATTCTAAAGGTGAATTGTAGATGTTGTCTTTTTCGGATTTGTTTGTAATTTTTTAATCCCTTTTCCATCCTGCCGTATATAATTCAAAAGGTGCGGGGTTGCAATAAGGAAAACTAAGTATAATCAATGACTTACCGAATAGGGGTTAGGGATAGATAAGTTATTTATTTTAAAGTTTTTTCGGTTTTTGTATAAATTTTATAAAAAAGATGATTATGAGATTTCCAATGGATAGCTATAATTTAAATAATCGATAAAATAATATAAAAGATGAGGAGGAATTAATAGGTGTGGAATTTACTTTTTCCTGTTTAGTTCCCTTATGTGTTTTTTATTGGCATATATCTCTTCATTTTAGCATTTAGAAAAAATTAATAAATGTGTATGACATTCTTAATGTTACTGATTTTATTATCGATTGGGATTTATTTTATATCTCCCAATCGATATGTTGGTTTTGGCTTCTATTTTATTAGATTAGTGAATTAATATTGCTAATCTTTATTTTATAGAATTGCCTTCCTTGATTGACTATAATGATGTTTTATCTCATCTTTTTTCTATTACATTCCCTAGCTGATTTTTAACTGATTTTGTCTTGCTTATTTTTTATTTTGTCTGACTAGCTGTTTAATCTATTTTTAAAAATTAATTGTATGAAAGGCGAAAGTATTAGGTGGCGTAATAGATTTTACTTGATCTTTAGTTTCTTTTTCTTTTTCTATTTCCGGTTCTCTTTTATTTGTTGTTACTTGTTCATTATTTTGATCTTCTATTTTGAAAATGCATCCTTCAACTGCAGAGGTTGATAGAATTAAAGATAATAATATATTTTTTTATATTCATTGTTTATTTCTCCAATCATATAAATTTTAAGTATATTTTTTTTATAAGTTTAATTATTAATATAAATTATATGTTATATTTCATAAAATATATTTTTATTAAATTAATATGATATATTTATAATATAATAAATTAAAACATATTATATATATAAATATATTACGTTCTTATATATGCTATAGTATATTATTGCAATGTTTTTGTTAAAATATACTAATATATGATTAATAAAATATAGTTATATTGTTATGTATAATAATATAACTATGTATTTGTATTATTATATATAATAAAATTATATATAATAATACAATAAAAAATATATATAATTTATATTTATCTTAAATAACAATTTATTTTATTGTATTAATACTTATTATGACTGTTGTCAGTTATATCTTTTCCATTCTCAATAAGATAAATTTATTCTAAATTAAATCGTTAATCGTGTCCTAATATCGGAATATTTAAAAACGATATTAAGTATTTTATTTAATATTTTTTACAGATATTCCTTGCTTTTTATTTTGCGATTTTGGAATATCCAACTTAATCACTTAGTAAATAATTCGTGAAGTTATTATCCATATACGGATACTATCTTTCCCTTTGGGATAGATATGATGAGATACATATCTCACAATTAATTAGTTTATAATTGCTTTATATTTATCTTATGGATGAGGTAAAAAAATAAAAGAATAGGTGGTATTGTTTATGAAAAATTATTTATAATTTAATCTTATCAAAGATGCACTGTGTTATTATAAATAAAAATACTCGCTTATAATCAATTATATTTGTTGATATATTGTTTTGTTTAGTTATTAGTTGATTAAAATATTTATTTTATAGTTATTTAGCTATAGTAAATAAATTTTTACATGGCCTTATTCCATATCAAGCAAAGTTTGCTAAAAATAGCTTCTATTACTCATATTCAAGTTAAAACTTATAATACATAATATATTGTCTAATAATCAATCAAGTATATATGGCAAAATATTGTAATATTCATAAATAACTTATATCAGATATTTCCTGCGATAGCTCATGATGATTTATATTTGATTTTTTAATTGATATATGTGTCAGCAAATATTATTTTATGGATGAATATAAATTTTATTTTGACAAGCAAATTATGACGGTTGTTCCCTTTCCTTCTTGAGATAGAATTTTTAATTTTCCTCCATGTAGATTAATTAAAGCATTAGATATTGCAAGGCCAAGGCCAGATCCACTCTTGTTCTTTGAATAGTGATCTTGCAATTGTTCGAAAGGTTTCCCAATTTTTTCTAAATCTGATTTAGGAATGCCTATTCCTGTATCGGCGGCTGTTATAATAGTAAGCTTACCTATTTTAGAGGCGCGAACTATTATTTTTCCTCCATTATTAGTGAATTTAAGAGAATTAGAAAGGATATGAAAGAGAATTTGTTTGATAATACGTTCATCAGCACTAATAATTAATTCTTGTGAAATTTTTTCTTCAATTGTGATATTTTTATTCATACAAGAAGCAGAGATCAAGTTTATGCTTTGCTTAATGATTGGAGTTAAATCAATAGTTTTTTTATTGATATTGATATGATCTGCTTCTATTTTTGACATTTCAAGTATATCATCAATAAGATTTAGCAGATGTTTTCCGCTATAGTGAATATCTTTTGCATATTCATAGTATTTACTTGATCCTAATGATCCAAATATTTCTTCTTTAATAACTTCAGAAAATCCTAAAATAGCATTAAGAGGTGTTCTTAGCTCATGAGACATTTTTGCTAAAAATTCTGATTTAGCTTTATTTGCCATTTCAGCGCGTTCTTTCTCAGCTTGATATTTAGAATTAGCAATTGAAAGTTCAGTTTTTTGGCGTTCAAGTATTTGTCTCGAAGTTGAAAGATCATTTATTGTAGCCATGAGCCTACGTTCAGATTCTATTAGTTTTTTCTGATTGCGCTTTATTTGTGTAATGTCAGTCCCTACTGAAACAGTTCCACCATCATGAGTGCGCCATTCATTAATTTGTAACCATCTTGAATCAGCAAGTTTTATTTCTTTATTAGTTGTACTTGAATTTTCTGGATCAGGTACATAGTATTCGATAATTGGATGAGTTTCAGCCTTTTTAATAACCGAACGTTTTGTTCCTGGCAAAAGTATGTGATCAGGCAATCCATAAGCTTGTTGATAATGAACATTGCACATCACCAGCTGTTCATTTTTATCCCATAAGGCGAAAGCTTCGGAAGTGCATTCAATTGCTTCTGCTAATCTTTTATCTGCTTCTGCATAACGTTTTTCCAGATAATGCTGTTCTGTGACATCCATTGCTATGCCTATGATGTTAATTCCTACTGATTCTTTATGCATTACTTGACCACGAGCTCTTATCCAGACATATGTTCCGTTGGAATGACGAATACGAAATATTTTATCTAATTGTGAAGTTTCTCCTTTTGATATTGATCGTGCTATGTCATATATTTTTTTATCATCTGAATGTATGAGACGCGCCACACTTCTAAATGATATTGGATTATCGGAATATGGAATACCAAGTATTTCATACATAGATTGTGATAAATTAAATTCTTTGTTTATTAAATTAAAATTCCAAATTCCGCATCTTCCTCGAGATAAAGCGGCCTCAATACATGTATTGGCTTCCAATAAAATATCATCAATTTCTTTTGTGCGTTTTATTTGTTGATAATGACTTAATAGTATGAACAACATGATAGCAGAAGTGCTAGAAAATAGTGTTACTCCTGATGTTACTTCATTGCGCCAGAAGTCTAAAAGTTGCGCTTGAGATCTTGCGATCACAATTGATCCATTGTTATTTTTAATGCTTTTTGATAAAATCTGATATGGTTTTTCGTCAAAATAATATTCTGATATTTGGATATTATCTATAGTTGAAAGTTTTGGAATAATTTTTCCAACTTTTTCTCCTATATATATTGAACTATCAATTGATGATGCAAAAACTATTCCATCTTTCTGAACAAGAAAGATCAAGTTTTCTACTAATAATTTCTGATCTGCAATGATTTTTTTTAGTATTTCTTCTGCTTCTTTTCTGAATTTTAAATCAAATGTCATATCATCTTTTTCAAAAATATTTTCAATTGACTTTAAAATGAAAAGTGATGTTTGATTTGATATTTTCTCCATTTTTGCATAATTTAAATTAACTTTTACTATAATAAATATACCCATAAAAACAATTAAAAATATGCTTGTCGTTGATATTATATAATTAGATGACAAATAATAAGGGGGCATAATGCCCCTTATATATTCTTTTACTCTGCTTAACATTTGCATTAAGAATTGAGATAGTTTATTTTTATTGCACGGATAATATGTTTCACATTCTGATGCGACGTTTTGCAGATTTTCCATGAGAATTTCCTTGGAATTTAATCTAAATAATAATATTGGGAAACGGTTGTTACTTTCCCTGAATTATAAACAGTGAATCAAAGCAGATTCTGCTTGTCTAGATAGAAAATGTATTTTCTTCAAAAATATTAAGATATTTTACATATTTTTATGCATTTGATTGCTATATATCATTATTTTAATAAATATATGTGATATCAACAGCAATATTAATTGATTTTACGATAATAGGAGTTTTCATGTCGGAATATGACAAAAAGAAAATCAATTCTGAAAATGCTCCGGTTATTATTCTTGTCGACCCACAGCTTGCTGAAAATATTGGTATGGTTGCACGGGCTATGTATAATTTTGGATTGACGCAGTTGCGTCTTATTAATCCTAGAGATGGTTGGCCTAGTGAAAAAGCAAGATCTTCTTCTGCTAATGCAGATTATGTTATAGATGGGGTACGTGTTTTTCCTAATCTGCAAGAAGCCATCGCTGATCTTAATTTTACTTATGCAACTACAGCTCGAAATCGTAATAATTTTAAATCTGTTGTTTGCCCGAAAGAAGCGGCTGTTATATTGAGAAATAGGGTTTATGCGGATCAAAAAGTTGGTATTGTCTTTGGTCGTGAGCGTTGGGGATTGACGAATGAGGAAATATCATTATCTGATGCTATTATAAGTTTTCCTGTTAATCCAAATTTTCCTTCTTTAAATATTTCACAAGCTGTTTTATTAATGGCTTGGGAGTGGATGGAAAATTGTGAATTTTATTTAGAAAAAGATGTAAAAGATTTTGGTTCTCCTGCTACAAAAGGTGAGCTATTTAGTTTTTTATCTTATCTTGAGAATTCTTTAGAAGAGCGTGGATATTTTCGTCCTGTTGAGAGGAAGAAAAAGATGTTGGATGATTTGCGTTCCGTGTTTATTCTTTCTGAATTTACGCGAAATGAGGTTTTTTTATTGCGTGGAATTGTTTCTGCTTTAGATCGTTTTTCCAGAAAAAATCCACGTGGAAATAGATTTCTTTCTAAAGATCAGAACAATCATAATCGCAAGATCTAATTGTGTTAATAAAGAAAAAAAATAATATAATTATATTTGATAGTGGTGTTGGCGGACTAAGTGTTTTGCAGAAAGTTCGTTTTCTGATACCTGAGTATAATTTTATTTATGTCGCTGATGATGTAGGTTTTCCTTATGGAAATTGGGAAGATGCTTCGCTTAAAAATCGTATAATATCTATTTTTTCAGATATATTGGATAGGTATAATCCAACATTATCAATAATAGCTTGTAATACGGCTTTTACCCTTGCTAAAGATGAATTGCGATCGATTTTTCCGCATATGACTTTTATTGGTGCTGTTCCTGCTATAAAGCAGGCGATGAACTATACATCTACTGGTCTGATTTCTATTTTATCTACACCTGCAACATTAAGACGCGTATATAATAGCGATGTTATTAATTCTTCTTCTTCATCTCACTGTGATATTAAATTTGTTATTTCTTCAAAACTAGCGTCTATAGTAGAGGAATATGCTTGTGGCAAAATGATTTGTGAAGAAGAAGTAAAAAGTGAGATAAATGATTGCTTCGTCATAAAAGATAATCGAAGGACAGATATCGTAGTGCTTGCTTGTACGCACTATCCATTTATGATATGCCTCTTTAGGCGATTGGCTCCTTGGCCAGTTGATTGGATCGACACTGCAGATTCAATTGCGCGTCATGCACGCTCATTATGCCCTAAAATTGATAATTATCAGATTGGATCATTTAATGATCTCGCTGTTTTTATATCAGGGAAGCCTGATATTAATATGCGACGACTAGTGCAGGGATTTGGTTTAAAATCCTAAACTATTTTAGTAAAATTTATAACTGTGTATATAAATATTTTATATTATTGCTTTTTATAAGTTTTCACTTTTTTTGATTCAAAATAATAATCCCAAAAAATTCTTTTATAATTATAATTTAAGTTTTCTTATATTGTATTTTTTATTGTATTATTAGTTTTTTTATAAGAAAGTTTAAAAAAAATTAGTTATAAGTAATATGATGTTGTTTTTATTATTGATCTTATAAGTGGATTGTTTTATATAGATTAGCTTTATAGAGTGCTATATTAAATTAATGTTTTGCTTTTTTTATTAGTTAGACGTATCCCGTGATCATAGTTTTGATGCTTTTAAGCATTTATATCTTCTATGATCTGTCAAATTTTCATTGTGAAATATAAGGAGGGTGCGTTTCCTGGTTATGCAATTTATATATAAATCTACGGAAACGGTAATTTGAAAGGAATGTAATGAGTAAACGTGAATCGGCCAAGCATAAAATAGATCGTCGTCTAGGTGAAAATCTTTGGGGTCGTCCAAAATCGCCTGTTAATACTCGTTCTTATGGTCCAGGTTTACATGGTCAGCGTCGTAAGTTAAAACCTTCATATTTTGGATTGCAATTGCGTGCTAAACAAAAGATGAAAAAATATTATGGTGATATTAGTGAAAAGCAATTTCATTCAATATTTAAAAAAGCTGATCGTGCTAGAGGAGATACTTCTCAGAACTTGATATCTTTCCTTGAATCTCGTCTTGATACGATAGTATATCGTTCTAAATTTGTTCCAACCATTTTTGCTGCTCGTCAATTTGTTAACCACTGTCATGTTTTGGTTAATGGTTCATCTGTTAATATTGGATCTTATCGTTGTAAGGCTGGTGACGTTATTGAAGTAAAGGAAAAGTCTAAGCAGCTCGCTTCTGTTTTAGATGCCATACAGCTTTCTGAACGAGATGTCCCTGATCATATCAGTGTTGATCATGAGAAGATGGTTGCAACTTTTGTAAGGGTTCCTGCTTCTTTAAGCGATGTTCCTTATCCAGTTGTGATGGAGCCAAATCTTGTTGTTGAGTTTTACTCTAGATAATAATTGAGTATGAATTTTATTGATATTTGGAGCATATGATATTTGGATTTAAAGAAAATTTTATATGATATTTATGAAGATATAAAGCCTTGCATTGGTCAAGGCCTTGTGGCTGATTATATCCCTGAATTAGCTAAAGTGGATCCTGATCACTTTGGAATGTCTATTGCTCTGCCAGATGGAAATGTGTATTCTGTAGGAGATTTTGATGTATTTTTTTCAGTACAAAGTATTTCAAAAGTCTTTCTTCTCACGATGGTTTTGCAAAATTTTGGTGATGATGTTTGGAAACGTATAGGTCGTGAACCAACAGGATGGTCTTTTGATTCAATAATTCAACTTGAATATGAGCATGGTGTCCCGCGTAATCCGTTTGTTAATGCTGGCTCTATAGTTATGGCTGATATGATGCTTGAAGGAATTTCTACTGATTGTGCAATAGAAAACTTCCTAATTTTTATGAGAAAGATTTCTGATGATCAATCTATTTATATAGATTCTATTGTTGCAGATTCAGAAATTTCTACTGGCTATCGTAATTATGCTCTTGCAAACTCTATTCATTCATATAGAAATTTAAATCATAATATTGAGGATGTTTTAAAAGTTTATTTTAATCATTGCGCTATTGTTATGAATTGTGCGCAACTTGCAAGATCGGGATTATATCTTTCATGTCGTGGTTTCGATCCGTTAATAAATCAACATATAATATCTCCGCAACATTGTAAATTTATAAATTCCTTAATGCTTACGTGTGGTCATTATGATAATTCTGGTGATTTTGCATGTCGTGTTGGTTTGCCTGGCAAAAGTGGTGTTGGTGGTGGAATTTTAGCTGTCGTTCCGTCTAAAGCATCTATTGCAGTATGGTCTCCTGGTTTGAATAAAGCTGGTAATTCTTTGTTAGGGGCAAATGCTCTTGAGCTTTTATCGTCTAAAACAGGTTGGTCTATTTTTGATTTTCAACAATAAAATACATTAATAAATCATTCTTATTTACACTCTATCGTAGAATATTTAACTAAAAATATCGCTCGCTCTTTATCATTAACTTATTAATTATGTCAACAATTTAATATATAATTGGCTATATTTTAATAAACTTTGATATTTATAAGATTATATTTTGGTGTGTACTGGTTTAATATTATCTTTTAAAAGGTGCGCCTAAAATTATAAAAAAGATATAAAATCAATTATTTATATTTTTTATGGTGATCCCGGCGCGATTCGAACGCGCGACAACCAGATTAGGAATCTGGTGCTCTATCCTGCTGAGCTACGGGACCTTTACAGTAATATCTAAAAGGCATTACACTTTTAAAAATATCATCAATTAATATAAAAATAATAGTTACTTATAAAAGATCATCTTTTTTTTAATCAATTTACAAATATATATCTTTTATAATATGATGTTTGATATATTATTCTTACGCTTTATATTTGATAAGCTTCAGCATAATCTCGATTATAATCATATGCAACGATATAATTTTCTTATATAGGAAAAGATAACATTTTCTATACTTTAAGGAAGCCATTTAAATGATGCGAAAATCAAATCGAATTATAGGTATAGATCCTGGTCTTTGTCGTACTGGATGGGGAATTATTGATGTAATAGGTGATAATTTAATTTTTGTTTCTTCTGGTACGATAATCTCTTCTGCACAAAAATCTCTGGATCATCGCCTATGTCAGTTGTATAACGGTTTAAGCAGTGTAATTAAAGAGTGGGATCCTGAGATGGCTGCTGTTGAGCAAGTTTTTGTTAATAAGGGTGCAGCATCTACTCTTAAGCTGGGTCAAGCTCGTGCAATAGCAATTTTATCTCCTGCTATTGTAGGGGTTCCCGTGTCTGAATATGCTCCAAATACCATTAAAAAGGCAATAACAGGTGTTGGTCATGGAGATAAGAAACAAGTTCATATGATGCTAGAAATGTTAGTGCCAGGAGTTATGTTTAAAGGCAAAGACGCTGCTGATGCATTAGCTATAGCTGTTTGTCATGCTCATCATTCAAATTATGGAAACTATTGAATTATTAATATATCATATTATTTTAATATATGATCAGGGAATTAGATAGGATATGATAGGAAAAATCAAAGGTAATATTGATGAATTATATGATGATTATGTATTAATTGACGTTAAAGGCGTTTGTTATATAATACATTGTCCTATGCGTACATTGTCTAATATTGGAGAGTTAGGAGATAGCTGTATTTTATTCATTGAAACACATTTCCGGCAAGATCAAATTAAACTTTACGGGTTTTTATCTGATTTAGATCGTAAATGGTTTGTTTTATTACAAAATGTACAAGGTATAGGTGCAAGAGTTGCTATTAGTATATTATCTCATATGGCTCCTTCAGAATTAGTTGATTCTATAATATTGCAGGATAATAAGGTTCTTGCTAAAATTCCTGGAATTGGTCTGAAAGTAGCCAGTCGTATTATTACAGAACTTAAAGATAAGGCAATTTCTTTATCAAGCTATTCACAGGGGCAGATTATTAATTCTAATGGAGATAAGAATTCTAATTTAGATTCTATCTCATCTGTCGCAAATAATGCTATATCAGCATTAGTTAACTTGGGTTACAGCCGTGATCAAGCGACAATTGCTGTTTCTGCAGTTATCAAACGAGAAAAAAATATTACTTGTGATGGTCAGATCATTAAATTAGCTTTGAAGGAAGTGTCATGTTAATTAATAGTTTTAGACATGTTATTGCTATTAAGATATTAGTAAGATGAAGAATCGCGATGGATTACTATCTCATAATGCATCTAATGAAGAAAATGATATTTATTTATCTCGTCCGAATAGCTTAGATGAATTCATTGGTCAAGTTGAGGTATGTGCTAATTTAAAGGTTTTTATAGAGGCGGCAAAGGCTCGTTCTGAGGCATTGGATCACGTTTTATTTGTAGGACCTCCAGGATTAGGTAAAACTACTCTTGCACAAGTTGTTGCTAGAGAATTAGGGGTTAATTTTCGTTCAACTTCAGGTCCTGTAATAGCTAAAGCAGGTGATCTTGCAGCTTTGTTAACTAATTTAGAAGATCGTGATGTTTTATTTATTGATGAAATACATAGATTAAGTATCGTTGTAGAAGAAATTCTTTATCCTGCTATGGAGGATTTTAAACTTGATATTATGGTTGGAGAAGGGCCAGCTGCTCGTTCTGTAAAAATCGATTTATCTCGTTTTACTCTTATAGCTGCTACTACTAGGGCTGGTCTTTTGAGTAATCCTCTGCAAGACCGTTTTGGCATTCCAATCAGATTGAATTTTTATGAGATAGATGATTTGAAAAAAATAGTACAGAGAGGTGCTTCATTAATAGGTCTTATTATAACAGATGATGCTGCTTATGAAATTGCTATGCGCTCTAGGGGAACACCTCGTATAGCTGGTAGACTTTTGCGTCGTGTACGGGATTTCGCTGAAGTCGCGCATTTTGATACCATTACTAAGAATATTGCAAATGACGCTCTTATACGCTTATATGTTGATAAGATGGGATTTGATCAACTTGATCTGCGCTATTTAAATATGATCGCTTGTAATTTTAGAGGAGGCCCAGTTGGAATAGAAACCATCTCAGCAGCACTTTCTGAACCACGCGATGCAATAGAAGATTTAATAGAACCCTATATGATACAAAGAGGTTTTATTCAGAGGACCCCACGTGGACGAATCTTGATGCCTATTGCTTTTGAACATCTTGGTCTCTTATATCCGATGAATTATTCAAAAGATGATAGCGATAGTAATAACAAGTTAAAATAGATCTGTTTGTTGATCCTTATCTAAATAATTTAAACTATGCTATAGTATTATAATTTTTAATAACTAATTTTATAAGGATAATACTCAATATATTTTGCTCAAAAGATCAGAACAAAATAATATTAAAATTTAGATATATTTTTGTCTGAAATTTTAAAATTAGATTTAAATCAATTTTTAAGATATGATTTTTTAGTATAAGTTTGAGCTGATCATTATTATCAAATTTTTATTATTAGTTATAAGTTATAAATAATAATATTATTTTTCTTTGAAATTTATTTGATATGATTTAGATCTGATTTTTATTTATGGGGGAGCTGTGAGTAGTGCTGCATTAGATATTGTGGATGTGAATATTTTTTCATTGTTTATTCAAACAGGAATAGCGATTAAGTTTATCATAATTTTATTGATTTTTCTTTCTATTTTTTCTTGGAGCATTATTATTGAAAAGGTCTTGAAATTTGCTATAATACGTCAAAAATCTAAGGAATTTGATCAGATTTTTTGGTCAGGTCAATCTCTGGAAGAATTGTATAAATTACTAATAGATCGTAAAAATATAGGATCAGCTTTAATATTCATTTCTGCTATGTGCGAATGGAAAAAAAGTTTTGAGAAAGGTGCATGTTCTCATGATGGTGGGGTGCAAGGTAGAATAGATCGTATGATGAACGTTGCTATTTCCCGTGAATTAGAGGATATAGTCGATAAATTAGGCATTTTATCTGCTATAGCATCAATTAGCTTCCTTATAGGTTTGTTAGGAATAGTTTTAGGTTTAATAAATTCTCTTCAAATTATTGCTGCATATAGGTTTACAAGTATTGTTGTTGTTCTGCCAGAGATAACAGGAGCTTTGATTAGTATTATGCTTGGTTTATTAGTTTCAATTACATCAACATTTGCTTATAATATATTGATGGAAAATGTAAGGAAATTTTCTGTGCAAATGGAAGAATTTGCTGATGAGTTTTATACTATTCTTTCAAGACAAATTAAGGGAAATAGCCTTTAAGCCTTTCCCTTAATTTTTGCGATATACTTGCGTAATGAAATTATCGCATTAGTATCCAATAAATATCGATTTAAATGTATAGTGAAATATTAATATTAAGTTTTAATAATTGAGATAAATCACATTAATACTAGCAATAATTTAGCGTTAACATCTAGATAATAGCATTTCTCGGTATTTAATTTCTATATTTTGATTTAGAAGAATGCTTCTATGAAGTTTATCTAGGATAATCATCTAATGGATCTGGTCTTGAAGGTTCTGAAGATTGATCATAAAAATTTTCATAAGGGATAGATGTAGGATAAATACAATTGCTTTCAGTATCACTCCAGTTTGTTACATAAGGCCCATAAGATGGATTTAATGTAGTATTAACATATGTTGGGATGTTATCACTACTGTTGTGCGCACTTCCTTGATCAGAACCAGTATTTTGTGCGCTTCCTTCTTGACTTTTGCAGCATCTTGGTTAGCAGCTATATATTACCAACGTTTTGTGGGCTTTCATTGCTACTTGGCGTAGATCAAAAGCATCAGCTAGTGCATAACTTGGTGTTGCCATACTAAGTAGCATTAAAGTAGATGTTTTTAATTTATTATTAATAAAAAAACTCATGATTTATTTCATATAAAATTACAATCATTATAAATTTTATTCAATATCTAACATGATCTAACATGCATGTAATAACTTTTTAACTAACTTATTTAAAAGATTCAGTTTTATGATAATTTGATTCCAACAAAGTTCAGAAGTTTTATAAGTAAAATATCGTAAAAGAAAAGTTCAATTGCTAAGAAACAGGAATATTTAAAAATACAAATTTTTCTTCTATAGAATACTTTATCTATTCTATAATAAGTTTTAAAAAATGTTTTCACAATTATTACATCGTTTTTAGCGATATGGTATATTAAGGTTTCTTATTCGTTTTGTTCCCTCATTTTTGAGAAAATAGTTGATTTTGTAGCAGAATATCTGATGTATAAACAGTCGATATAATATGATAAGATGATGTTAGAATTGGACAAAATAATTATACTAAAATTGATCTTGCAGAGTGGATATTGAATAACTTAAAGCATATAAACTTATCAGATTAGTTCAGATTAAAGATCAACTATCTAAAATGGATAGGATAGATTAATTTAATGCTTTAGTTCATTCTATTTATCATTATTTTTTATCCGTTGTTGTTTATTTATCTTATGGGTAGATAAAGTCAACAGACCATAGGATATAAATATCCTGTATTACAGGCTTTTGATAGACATATAAAACTGTGCAAGATAGGATTTAGGATAATATCAATGATAATCCTTTAGCAATTATTTTTTGCCAATCCCAAAAGCAACAGCTATGAAATCCCCAAAATTCAATCAGAAATAATGCTACATGCGGTGATCTGATCTTTTATACTTTTTATATATTTTATTGATAAGAAAATCAAAACGAGTATGATCTTTATAAGATATCTTATTTTTCCCTCCATCCTATCATATTTTTTCTTCAATAAAAGTTAAGAGATGCTCTGTAAGAATATTAGGATAATATGTTTTAGCTTTTTTATTTTGCCACATTGTTATTCATAACTATATAATACAAGCAAAAGAAAGAATATATAAATGATATTCCTAAAAATTAATATACTTAATCAAGCGGTTTGAAGGTTTGTATTTAACAGCTTATCTGTGTTCATTGTGTTTTATATTTAAGTGATGAACATATTGAATGTGATTTTTACGAAGGTTTAAACATTATTAAAAATCGATCAGAAGATATTATAGTAAATATATTTATAAATGTTTATATCACGTTTTTAATGGGGGCCTAATTCTTCTGGATTATAATAAAAACTGAATAATATAAGATGTTAAAAAATTTTATGTTTAATCTTGGTATTATCAGATATCTCAAAATCACTTTTAAAAAGAAGGTGAATTAATAAAATTCTGAAGAAGAATATAAATAATGTACAAGATTGGTTTAGATATTAGAAAAAAGTTAAAAGTATTAGTGGTTAGAAGAGAAGCGTAAGCGGAATTATTAAGTGTGTAAAATTAAATATTTCTGGTGTTACCTTTTAAAAGGTACGACCAAATTTATAAAAAAACGATGTAAGATAAATGAGTTATAACTTTTTTGGTGCCCCCGGCAGGACTCGAACCCGCTACCTCCTGATTACAAATCAGGCGCTCTACCAGCTGAGCTACAAGGGCTTAAAACACAATCCACTATAATCAAAAATTATATTATATAAAAAACATAATAATCAAAGGGAATATAATATATCATTCCTTTATATTTTATTGATATTTTTAATAAAAATAATAACCTTCTTATGTATCACTTTATCACGATAAATATATATTTATCAATTAACAAAGTATATATTTATAAATAAAAAGATAGAAAAATATTTTAATTTATGTTTTTTGCTATTATTTTAAATGATTATTGATCATACATTGTTTGGCTGCTGTATTAATTTTTCCTATTACTGAATAAATTCCATTAGTGCGTTTTATAGATAAAATTTCAATTAATTGCATCTCATTAAAGATTTTTGTAGAATTTATTTTAGCTATTTCATGAGCTTTTTTGCCTTCATATATACTTTGAACTATGTATAAAAGTCCACGTATTATATGAGAATCTGAAAATAGATATAGCTTTATAATGTGATAATCGCCTTCTATATTTTCAAATTCGATAGATCTCCATAAAGCGCTAGCACATTCTTTCTCCATATTGCTTTCTATCTGTTTTTCTTTTGGGAAAATAGGTAGTTTTTTACCTAATTCTATTAGATATTGATAACGGTCGTTATCATCGTCCATTATTTCCATATCTTTTATAATTTGGTCAATATGAATCACGGTATATACCAGTATAAAGTTATATTTCAAGATGTAATAATCATAATATACAATCAATAACAATTTAAAGAAAATCTAGGTATGTTTCCTTAAATCATTGCTTTGATTAGTTATTTCTACTTTAGGATTTTTCTCATTAGAATCAATACTTGATTTTATAAATCTATATGCAATTTTTGCGCCGTGTATAGTATGTTTTTTAAAGCTAGAAACTACTCTATGCCATACGACGCATGTATCAGGTTGTACGTTGCAAACATTACTTGCGTAATTAAATGTATTAGATGTGATAGTTGCTATATCTTTTATGTCAGAGTGAATATCTGATTCTGATTTTTCTTGTTTACTAAGATGTTCTGGATATAATTTTGACAAAATAAAAAAAGCCATTGATATCCAGAAGATTTTTTTAAAAATAGAAAACACCCTATCAACTATCCCAAAGTTAATATCATGACACACCATTATAACAAATCAAATTTCGATAACAATAGTATAATATGATTAATTTTGTTGATTATTATTAAACCAGTATTTAATATTCATTATAATTTACTTTTAATATACTTATATAAATCTTCTTATAGTAGTTTAGATTTATCATTTGTATGTAAGATCTGCCTTACAATAGCTAAGGAATTTAGTTATATTTTTAAAAAAAGTATATGCGTGCATTTTTAAATTTATTATTATTATTTTATAACATGTGTTTTTT
Organism: Candidatus Liberibacter americanus str. Sao Paulo; assembly: GCF_000496595.1. Classification (NCBI taxonomy): domain Bacteria; kingdom Pseudomonadati; phylum Pseudomonadota; class Alphaproteobacteria; order Hyphomicrobiales; family Rhizobiaceae; genus Liberibacter; species Candidatus Liberibacter americanus. The sequence continues at coordinate 931,690 of NC_022793.1, read as the reverse complement.
ATTATATATATTTATGTAATTTATTAATATAAAAAAATTAAATTAAATGAATAAAGAAATTAATTTATAATATTTATTGATTGTTTGCATGATTTTCAGTTCTATTGATCATGTAGTATCTTTTTTAGATTTATTTGTTGTTGCTTTCTATTGATATAGGATTTTGTTTTTTATGCTAATAATTGTTCGTTGAATTAATCTATTAAAAAATATATGTATACACATATATTATAGGTGTTTATAGAGATAATGTTTAGAAAAGGATATAATATTAGTTTTCTTGGTTTTTTTTCTTATTTTATAAAATTATTTAGAAAAATTATATATATGCATCCTAAATTCATATCTATTACAATAGGATATGGTATAATTTTTATATGGATATTATATAATGCGTTATATCATCAGAAGGGTAGGCATCCTTCACCATTATTAGTTACTCGTAATTATCAATTTGATCAGATTATTTTAGGTTCTATTCGCAGTATGATGGATCCTATTAAAGATGATGGCATGACTTTTAGATTAGAAAGAGTAGAATATAATGATGAAAAATCTTCATTTAAAAGTTCTATTATTAGCGATAATAAAATTAGTTTATTAGAAGAAATACAAAAAGAATTAAAAAAACGTGATCTATACCATGGTGATTGTGACGGATCTTTTAACGATATGACTAGGAAAGCTATTATGTCTTTTCAAAGAATAATTGATGTTACTGTAGATGGTATTCCTAATAATTATCTCTTGGAAATTTTAAAGAAGAACTCGAGTCAACGCAATTTCTTTAAACTATCATCCTCTGAACATGAATCTGTTATTTTGATACCTGAATACTATTATTCTAATAATTTAATTGCTGATATTATAACTAATTCTAAAATTTCTGACTTTAAAGATGAGCAATAGAAACGGCTATTAATATAGTTATTGGTTTAAAATTTATCATTCCGCATATTGTTAGTTATGTCCATTTGATTTTAAATCAAAAAATAATCTAAAAATCATATTGTAAATTATGTTAGATTTTTATTATTACCCTAAACAAAAAAAACAAGACTATATCCCAATGTATTATATTCGGGATATAGTTAATTACGTGCTGTATATAGGATATCTATTCTGTTTTATTGTTGTTATCCATGACAACAGATATATCTGGAGCATCTTCTACTTTCATGCCAACAACATGGTACCCGGCATCTACATAGTGACATTCACCAGTAACGCCACTAGAAAGGTCAGATAGCATATAAAGTGCAGATTTCCCAACTTCATCATAAGTTATATTACGTCTTAGAGGAGAATTATACTCATTCCATTTTAAAATATATCTAAAATCACCAATAGCAGATGATGCAAGGGTCTTAACAGGCCCAGCAGATATTGCATTTATTCTAATCCCTTTTTTCCCTAAATCCATAGCGAGATATCTAACAGAAGTTTCCAGAGCTGACTTAGCGAGACCCATCACGTTATAATGAGGCATAACTCTTGCTGATCCAATATAAGTTAAAGTTAACATGCTTCCATTGGCATTCATCATTGGTTCCGCGTGAGCAGCTAATGACGTAAACGAATATACTGATATATCCATTGTGTTAATAAAATTTTCGCGGCTTGTATTTATGTAAGGACCTGTCAATTCACTTTTTTCTGAAAATGCAACAGCATGGACAATAAAATCTATTTTTCCCCAACGTTTTTCTACATTTCTAAACACATTTTTAATTGTTTCTACATCAGAAACATTGCAATGTCCGGCCATAAAAAAATTCATTCCATCAACTAAATTTTCAATACGTTTTTTCACTGCATCCCCTTGCCATGTCAGCGCAACCTCAGCGCCTGCATCATGGCACATTTTAGCAATTGACCACGCAAGAGAGCGATTGTTTGCAACACCGAAAACAATGCCCCGTTTATTTTTCATTAGGCCATCTATTTGAGGCATACTAAAACTCCTAAAAACTACTTGATCTAATTTTAATATTTGTATTACATAGATTTTTTATAGATTCAAGTTTGACTAAATATCAAAAGCGTTGCTTTTGCATGTTTTTTATATAAGCAATAAGTAGGCGGTTTATAAAGTGAAAAAAGATCATATCGTTGATGATTACGAATTTCTTTCTTTTTTTTCTCAATGGATGGAAGATGCGCAACGTTGTGAGCCGCATTATCCTGATGCGGCGGTGTTAGCAACTTCTAATAAAGATGGTTTTCCTAATGCTCGTGTAGTTCTTGTGAAGTATTTTGATAATGATGGTTTTGTATTCTATACAAATAGTGAGAGTTGTAAGGGCTATGAAATGAAAGATAATCCAAAGGTATCATTATGTTTTTATTGGAAATCTTTGTGTAGGCAAGTTCGTTTGCGTGGATTTGTTAACAAGTGCTGCGATTCAGAATCAGATTCCTATTATGCTTCTCGTCCACGTGGTAGTCAAATAGGCGCTTGGGCCTCTAAACAATCGCAGATAATGGAATCTGCTGATATTTTAAAAAGATCAGTGGAAAAGTATACAAGTATCTACCAATCATGTGAAATACCTCGGCCTGTTTGGTGGTGTGGTTTCCGAATTTGTCCTTTGCATATAGAATTTTGGGAAGAACGACCTTATCGTCTTCATGAGCGGATTGTATTTTCTCGTAAGACAATTATGGATAAATGGGAAAAATTTATGTTATACCCATAAAAAAATATTTTTTATAAATATGTAAAATATTAAATAATTATCTTAATTTAAACAATTCTATTAATTAAGCTTATATCATAATTTATATTCAAGCATTCACATGCATGCCGCAATTTTATTTTTTATTTTAAAAAAAATCTATAAAAATTATTTTATATAGTTATTATTGTCAGGATATATAATTTATATCTTGATAAGATAAATGTTTTAGATTTATCTTAGATAAGATTACTATGTAATTATTATCAAATATTTATATGCTTACTTGTTTAAAAGCTATGTATTAGGCTAATTTAATAAGTATATTCTTCAAAGCATGGTTCTACTGATTCTTTCCATTTTCCATGATAAGAATTTATCATTTCATCAGCAGGGCTTTTATTTTCATTAATTATTTTTTCTATTGGTTTTAAAAAAATAGTTTCATCCTCTTTCCTATGATTTAAATGTCCTCGATTTCTCAAACCATTTCTAGAAATATTAATAATTTTATCTGCAATACTTGATATATATTGACCTTTAATTTTCGATCTTATTCCTTTATGTGTCACGCTATAGCGTAATTTATTGATGTCATCAAAAGACCATTCAGATGTTAAATTATTTACCTCTTGCAATGCTGAATCATCATAAAGAATACCTGTCCAAAAAGCTGATATAGCAAGAATCTGTTCTGGCCTTCCTGAATCTGCGCCACGCATTTCGAGACAATTTCTTAAACGAACATCTGGAAATAATGTTGACAGGTGATTTTCCCAGTCTTCTATTGTAGCATGCCATTGTTTAATTTTTCCTTTGAGGGCTCCATTTATAAACTGACGAAACGTTATATTTGTGCATTTGTAATATTGATCGTCGCGTATAACAAAATACATTGGAATATCAAGAGCCCATTGGGTGTAATCTTCAAATCCGAAATTATTTTCAAAAGCATATGGAATAATTCCTGTGCGGTTTTTGTCTGTATTGATCCATATTTCGCTACGCCATGATTGAAATCCATTAATTTTTTTTTCAGTAAAAGGAGAAGATGCAAATATTGCTGTAATAATTGGCTGTAATTTTAAAGATACACGCAACTTGACCGCCATATCTTTTTCGCTATGGAAATCAAGGCTTACTTGTGTGGTGCAAGTTCTAAACATCATATCTAGACCGCTCGTTCCTATTTGTGGCATGTATTCTTTCATAATCTTATATCGTGATTTAGGAATTATTGGAATTTCACTTATTTTCCATTTTGGATTAGCTCCCATTCCCATAATTTTCATATCAAGGTCATTTGTAACCTCTTTTAGATTTTTTATATATTTAAACATTTCTTCTTTGATTTGATGTATGTTTTTTAAAGTTGTACTTGATAATTCAAATTGTCCTCCTGGCTCTAGGGATATTGCAGCTTTGCTAAAAGGATCTTTGAGCCCAATAAGATTTTGCTGATCCATAATTGGTTCCCATATAAGTTTTTTTTTGATATTAGATAAAATAGTTTCAATACTTCTTTCGCCTTTATAAGGGACAGGGCTATTATCCTTTTGTGAAAAGATAAAGCTTTCATGTTCTGCTCCGATGTAAAGATCGTGTTTTGATTTAACACCAGATGCGATATGATTAACTAGATCCTCTATAGAAATTACGATATTTTCTCTCGATAAATTAGAAATCATATTTATTCCTTAAAATATATGAAAAACAATGCTTAAATTGATATGTACGCAAAATCCAATTAATCATAATTAGTAACTTTTTGGGTAAATAATCATTCTTAATGCTTTATAGTAATCTATACCAATCTCCACAAATAGATTGAACTAATGCCATTATTGCAACCGCTGCGGTATCAGATCGCAATATTCTTGGTCCTAATGATATAGGAATTACAAAAGGAAGAGATCGTAATTTTTTTATTTCCTCAGGATGATATCCTCCTTCTGGTCCTACAAGGATTGCTAGGGGAGATTTATTAGGTATTTTCTTAAGAATATTCAAAGAATTTTTTTCGTTATATGTTTCGTCTGCAAAAATGATTAGTCGATTATTATCCCAATTTTCCAAAATAACATCTAGTTCAACTGGAGGATATATAGAAGGAATTGAGATAATATTGCATTGTTCTGCTGCACTTATTATATAAGTCCGTATACGATCCATATTATAATTCTTGTTTTGTGTGTATTTAGTGATAACTGGATGAATGGAACCTGCTCCCATTTCGACTGATTTTTGAATCATATAAATAAGGCGTTTGTTTTTGATTGGTGAGAAAATATATTGTAAATCAAATGGTTGAGTTTGAGTTTTAGTTTGATCTATTACTTTTAATATAATTCCTTTAGTATCTTTATAAGAAATCTCTCCCATCCATTCTCCGTCTTTTCCATTAAAAAGTAGAATGTTTTCTCCTTCTTTCATACGCAATACATTTGATAGATAGTTATACTGATACTCACTGGCTTTTCCTTTATATCCGTTCGATAAAGGAAAATCGACAAATAATCGTTTAATATTGGAGCTATATTTCATAAATATACACTTTATTGTACCATAATAGGAAAAGCACGATTAAATATTGTACTATGCAATTCAAAATAACTGTATAATATTTATTTGGATCACAAAGATATTATATGATTAATAGATTATCATAATCTTTATCTTGAATCTATTAATTAGTACATTATAATGAAATTATTAGGTACTAATTTTCATATTTAAGAAAATTATTGTCACAGGTTAAATAATTGCTATTGTTGGTATTTATTATTATATATAGTTAATGTATAAGTGATTCTGAACTTTCTTATTGCTTATTTTCATTGAGGATTTATTGTAAGATTAACAATTTATCTAATATAAAGATATGGTATATTGATTGTTGAATTGATATTCGATAATTTTATTGTCATATAAAATTATAAATAACTGGTTTTTTTTATTTGCTTATTATTTTTAATTTGCTTTTATAACATGAGTTTTTGAATTAGTTAATTAGAACGAAGTGTAAGATAAAGTGTGTGTGTTTATAAGATATTTGCTTAATTATTATGTATATAAATATTAGATTATATAAGTCATTTGTAATGTGTGTGTGTTATTTTACAGTGCTATTGATAGAGCGAATTTGTATTATATAGTAATTATTTGTATTATATAGTAATGAGATGTGATAAATTGTTTCAAATAGCTTAGGGGATTATAATTTTCATGATAGAAATGATGCGTAAAGCTTCTCGTACTTGGGTTGCAAAAATTTTTCTTGTTATCTTGATTGCTCCTTTTTTTGTATGGGGCTTGTCTAGCATTTTTTCTTTTTATAAGAGATCAGAAACAGTTGTCTCTGTTGGAAAACAGAAAGTATCTTTTGATCTATTCGTTGATAGGTTGAAGAAGACATTATACATTTTATCACAACAATATGGATATGATATATCTGTCGCAGATCTTATATCTATGGAAATAGATCAACAAGTTATTCAGCAACTCATAATTGAGTGCGCTATAAATCAGTTTAATGAAGATATAGGTTTTATAACTCCCTTAAAACACGCGTTTGATATAATTCAAGGATATCCAGCCTTCCATGGAGAAGATGGAAAATATAGTCATGACTTATTTTTAGATATGATAAAAAAATCAATGATTAGTGAAAGAGATTTCGTTGATTCCTTTAGAAAAATGATATCCCGTGATAGTTTGTTGCAAATGATTTCAGAGAGTATTTACCTTCCTAGTATAATGCTTGATCAGATTAAACGACAACTTTTTGAAAAAAGAGATATAGATTATTTAATTATCAATAGAAGCGATATGCCTGTTCCTGCTGATCCGTCAGAAGAAGTTCTCAAAGCATGGTTTGATAAGTTTGAGAAGAATTATATTGCTCCTGAATATAGGAAAATATCTTATATGATGATCAATATTAATGATAAGTTAAATAAAGTTAATCTTTCAGATAATGATTTGCGTGTAGAATACGAGAAAGTAAAGTCTCGTTATTCTGTTCCAGAAACTCGCAAATATGATCAATTGTTCTTTTTAGATGAAAATGAGGCAAATGAAGCTTTTAAATCATTGCAAAAAGGTAAATCTTTTGAGCAATTAGCTAATCAAAAAGGGAAAACCGCTAGTGACATGCTAGTAGGAACTTTTTCTAAAGAAAATGTTCCTGATAATAAATTGGCGGATTCAATTTTCTCTGTTGCTAAAAAAGGCGGATATACAGGTGTTATCAAGGGATCTTATGGATTTGTTATTGTTCGTGTGAGTGAGATAAATCCTTCTTATGTTAAATCATTCAATGATGTAAAAGAAACTCTGGAAAAAGAAGTCCGTTATTCACGTGCGTCTCAGATGATGTCAGATGATATTAAAAAACAGCAGTCTATGATATCTTCTGGCAGTAGTATTGTAGATCTTGCTAAGATGGAAAATGTTTCAATTACAGATCTTCCTTTACTTAGTGAATCAGCGGAAGATATGCTGGGAGTAAAGTTCAATTTAGATGTTCCCAATATGGTATTAAATTTTGCTTTTTCATTGAGAGATGGTGCTAATAAAACTCAGCTCATTAGATTGGATAATGGGAGCTATGTTTGGATTAATGTAAAAGATATTGTTGCTTCTCGTAATAAGAAATTAAGTGAAGTGATAGAACAAGTTAAAAAAGATTGGAAAATTGCTAAACAGAAGGAAGAACTATCTCTCAAAGCTAATAAATTGATTAATTATAATAAAAAATTAGGGGATATAGGATTTAAACTAAATAAAAAAATCTTAAGTATTAATGGTATTAGTCGTTTTCCTTTTATTCCATCTGATGTTTCTAAGCGTGATATTTTAGGAGAAGATGGAGTATCTGAAGTATTTTCTGGACCTATAGGAATAACTAGGGTTATTCCTATTAAGAATGGAGAACAAAATATTATTTTCACAGTTAAGACTTCTAAAGTTGTTGTTGATAATGGAGAAAGAGGCAAAAAAATATTTGATCATTATCAAAAGATGTTTAGAGCTGATACTATTCTTGAGTTTGTTGTTGGAATTAAAAACAATTATCCTGTTTATGTTAATGAAGGAAAAATCAAAAAATATTTGGATAGTTTTTTAAAAAACTAAAATTAATTTTTTAGTGACATTATGACGACTAGTTTTCTAAATCCCAGCCATAAATATGACTGGGATTTTTTATATTTTTAAATAAGGGAATTGTATTTTAATTTATCATAATTATTTTAAGATGTTTTATTATTATATACTTCAGTATAAATATGATTTATCATTATCAATAATTGTATTATTTTATAAATAAATTATTTCTATAAATATTCCGTAATTTAATGATTATTATCAAATTATATTTTTATTTTTTAGATATTTCCAATTAACATCTAAATTATCATTTATGTTGTCAACAAATATAAAGTTATAAACTGTGATCAAAATAAGTAATATTTATAAGCAAATCTATTATTATGATTATCTTTGATTATAGGAATTAATCTTAAAGTAAATCTTTAAGATTAATTGTTATGGAAAATATATATACTGGACAACAATTATTCCTGATCATAAATTAATCAACTAACTTTTTTATTGCTAAAGTTTATAATATTTTTGTTTAAATAGATAAATTGTAATTTATATTATCACTTAATATATATAAATATTATTTTTTAATTTATAAATTAAAAGTTGTTTTTTACTCTTTTTATTAATATATTGTAAATCATTGATATAGGTTATATAATCTCTTTAATATAACCTTATTATATATCATAATTTGATCTTTTTAATAAAACATCACATATAAAATTATTGATTTTAAGTTATGAAATTGATTTTCTTATTAGTTTTGATATTACAATTAACAAAGGAGAGATATTATGTCTTTTGAAAATTGGTTGTCCTTTTTGTTATTTGCTTTTATAATAACCTCACTTCCTGGTCCTGGATGTATTTTAACAATTAATCATTCTATACAGCACGGATGGAAGCCAACTCTGATGTTGATACTTGGTCAAGAATTAGCAGTATTTACTTTGATGTTTTTGGTCAATATAGGCCTAAAATCAGTCTTTGATTTTACTACTGTTATGTTAATTGTTAAAATATTGGGCTCCATTTGGTTAGTATATACTGCTTGGAATGTGTTGAATTCTCCCGTTTTTGATATTTCTATTGATTCTATCCCTAAAACCAGTAATTTATCTCGCTTTTTACTAGGTTTCATAACAGATATTACTAATGTAAAGGCAATTGCGTTATTTGTATCAATGCTTCCAGCTTATCTTGATAACAGATATCCCATGTGTCCACAAATAACCATTACAACTATGACAATGGTTGCGATGGATACTATGGTTCTTTTATTTTATTCTGCTATATCTAGTCGTTTGAGATTAATATTTAGATCTTCTAATTTTGTAAAAATGCAGAATAGAATTTTCGCCGTTGCATTGCTAATAATTGCTATAAAAGTTATCTTATAGAGTAATATAAATGATTATTGAATTTTCACATTTGATAATCATTTATAATCAATAGTTATATTTATACTATTATAATCTGTATTCATTCGATATTTTAAACCATAATGTATTATATAGTGTTATATAATATAGTTATATATAGTTATATTATTAATTCATTTATTACGTATGCTGTTGTATTTCATTAATAAGATATTTTTTGAGGTAGATTATAATTGTTAAAGAAAAAAAATTAATATTTTCTACTGAAACTCCTGATCAAGATTCTGCTATTTGTGCAATGAATGAAGAGGCTTTTGGTCCTGGTCGTTTTGTTAGAGCAGCTGTATTATTGCGTGAGACAGGAAAGCATGATATCAACTCCTCTTTTTGTTGTAGAAATGATGAAGAGATTATTGGATCAGTTCGTATGACTCCTATTTATATAGGTATAGTCAAAGGATATCTTCTGGGATCTATAGTTGTTCGTCCATCATATAAAAATAAAGGAATTGGAAGAAAATTAATACAGATGGCTATTGATGCTGCGAAATCTAAAGGATCTGACGTAGTTATATTAGTTGGTGATTTTTCTTATTATAGTAGATTAGGATTTAAAAGTGTCCCATGGAAAGCTATTATATTTCCTGCTCCCATCGATCCGCAGAGAGTTATGTTTTTCCCAATAGTTGATAATATTGTTGAAAAGCTAAAAGGTAAAATTTTATTTGATTCATCACAATAAAATATAATTATAATATTTTAATTATAATAAGTACTTTTAAGTTATAAGTATATTCTTTTGTATTTATTTTATAAATTTATAACATATGAGAATAGGGTGGTAGATATAAATTAAACATTAATTCTTATTAATACATTTTTTTAAGATAATTTATTTATTTAGATTATAAATATCTGACCTATTATTTATATTTATATACTCAGTTGTATTATACAAAATATTTTAATAAATACCGATAAATATTTATTAATAAGATTATATCATTTAAATACCATTTAATTTTATAATTTACCTTCATTATTATAGATCAATATAATTATATTTATTATCTTTTACAAAATCTAATTTTCTCAATAGAAATAACAGAAAGTATACTTAAAACTGATATTACAAAAAATCCTATGGTTATTGGATAAGTTGTTCCGTTAAATGATTGTCCTATAATAGTTCCAACAATTGTGCTAATTACTGTGTTTATAAAACCAAATACAGATGATGCTGTACCAGCAAGATTAGAAAAAGGCTCCATAGATATGCTGCTGCAATTAGAATTAATTAATCCAAATTGAAAAGATGACAAGAAAAAAAAGAAAATAAATAAAAAGATACTTATGGACTCTCCATTGTTTATTTGAAATGCAAGCCATATTCCTGTGATTATAAGTAGTGATAAAAGCGAATAATGTGATACAATTCTTACTCCGAATTTATCTACTAGACTAGAATTAACAAAAGAAGAGATAGACATCGCCACTCCACCTATTGCAAAAGCAATGGGAAACCAGTGGCCAAGATTATACACTTCAGTATAGATTTGCTGTGAAGAATTTACAAATCCTAAAACAGCACCCATTGTTAAGCTATTTGCAATATTATAATATATCGCAGTTTTATTTTTAAATATGAGAGAAAAGCTATGTTTTACCAAGCTGAAGCTTAAAGGACGAACATCTCGAGGATCAAGCGTTTCTGGCATACGTATATAATACCAAAGTGTAATCATTGTAGTTCCTATACCCATGCAAGTAAATATTCCTATCCAATCGCCTGAAAAGAACATTATAATTTGACCTATGCTTGGAGCTATAATCGGTATAATCATAAAAATCATCATGGCAATAGATAATACTTTTGCCATTTTTTTCCCATCATAAATATCACGTACAATTGAAATCGTGATTATACGAGGAGCTGCTCCTCCTATGCCTTGTATAAATCTAACAAAAAGCATTTCAGAAAATGAGCTTACAAATAATACCGCTATTGTAGATACTATATATACAATTAGTCCGCATATCATTACTATCTTGCGACCAAAACGATCTGATAACGGTCCATAGAAAATTTGTGCAATTCCATAACCAATAAGATAAAAAGATATTAGATGTTGTCTGTGGTTTTCATTTTCAATCCCCAAGAATTTACTAATTTGTGGCAAGCATGGAAGTATTATGTCTATCCCAAGAGAGTTGATAGCCATCAACATTGCTATTATTATTACAAATTCTCTATGGCTAACATTTACATTTTTTAGTTTTAGGGTAGGTTGATATCTCACGATAGGAATCTTTCAAAACTAATAGTTGCGTATAAAAAATAATGTAATAACTAATACATAATTTTACAAATAGTATTTTCATCGGTGTATATGATTCTAATCATACAATGGATAATATATTTTTATTTACTTTAGAATTTTCTGAATTTCTCCTGATTGAAACATTTCACATATAATATCGCAACCACCGATAAATTCACCTTTTACATATAATTGAGGAATAGTTGGCCATTGTGAGTATTCTTTAATGCCCTGACGAAGATTTTCATCTTCAAGAACGTTTATTCCTTTGTATATTACATCAAGAGAATCAAGAATTTGTACTACTTTTCCGGAAAATCCACATTGCGGATATTCTGGAGATCCTTTCATAAATAATACTACATCATTTTTCTTAATTTCCTCTTGTATATAAGAATTAACTATATCAATCATATATATCAACACTCCCATATAAATCTTAGCATTTAATTAAATTGTTATGATAAAAACAAACGAACATATCATCTATCATTTACATTATCAGATGTTGGAACTGAAGTTTTAATCGCAAGAGCATGAAGATCATTTCCCATTTTACCTTTTAATGCGGTATAAACCATCTGATGTTGCTGAACACGATTTTTACCATAAAATTTATCAGAAATAATTTCTGCGGAATAATGATTTCCGTCTCCTGCTAAATCGTGGATAGTAACCTTTGAACCAGGTATTCCTTGCCTGATCATTCTTTCTATTTCCTGTAAGTCCATCGACATTTTATTGCCTCTACAATCTTAGTTTATCTTAATATCTTTTAATTCATAAACTCAGGTAACCATGATTCATATTTTTTTTGTAACATATATACAGGAATATTCAATACATCATTAATAAGGAATTTATTGCCTGATATTTCACCTAAATAGCGAATAGGAATATTATCTTCATAAGATTTATGTGTTATTACATCGCGCATTTCTCTAGATATACAAACTACATAACGAGATTGGTCTTCTCCAAAAAGAAATGCTGTTAAATCTTGAGTTTCAGGTATAGAAATTTTCATTCCTTTTCCAGAAGATATAATCATTTCAGCCAAAGAAATGATTAATCCTCCTGTCGAAATATCGTGACAAGCTGTAATTTGTTTATTGCGTATCATTGAAAGTACAAATTCTCCATGATTTTTTTCAATATTACAATCAACTTTAGGAGGAGGGCCGATATTTGCAGATGTGCATTCAAGACTGTATGTTGAGCAGTCAAGATGCGATCCATCATTCCCAATCATATAAACGAGATCACCTTCCTTAGCACTTCCAATTCGCATCATCAGTGATAAATCTGGAATTATGCCAACGCCAGCAATTGTGGGAGTAGGAAATATAGGCCTACCATCTGTTTCGTTATAAAATGATACATTGCCTGAAACAATGGGAAAATCCAAAATTTGACAAGCTTCACGAATACCTTTTATGGATAAAACAAATTGACCCATTACTTCTTCTTTTTCAGGATTTCCAAAATTTAGATTATCTGTTATTGCTATTGGATTTGCGCCAGTAGATATAATATTACGCCAGCATTCAGCAACAGCTTGCTTACTTCCTTCAAATGGATCAGATTTAACATATCTAGGATTTACATCCGAAGAAAAAGCTAATGCTTTCTTATCATTCCCATCAACTCTAATAACTCCTGCATCACCACCTGGAAGTTGTATAGAATTATTTTGGATAATAGTATCATACTGTTCATATATCCATCTTTTAGAAGATATGTTAGGAGAAGATAATAGCTTTAGAAGTATGGATGAATAGTTTTCATTTGAATGAAATATTTTAGGATCAGAAGGATAAATAAGAGGTGGTTCACTCCAACATCTATCATACTCTGGAGATTCATCGCTTAGAGCTTTTATGGGTATATTAGCCATTTCTTCATTATGATGAATAACGCGAAATAATTTATCATCTGTTGTGATACCAATTATTGCGAAATCAAGGCCCCACTTTTGAAAAATATTTTCTGCTTCCTTTTTTTTTTCTGGGTTTAGAATCATCAGCATGCGCTCTTGACTTTCCGAAAGCATCATTTCATAGGCTGACATTCCTTCTTCACATGTTGGTACTTTATCAAGATCTAGTTTAATTCCAAGATTTCCTTGGGCACCCATCTCTACTGCTGAACATGTTAATCCTGCTGCTCCCATATCTTGAATTGCAATAACAGCTCCTGATTTCATTAGTTCCATACAAGCTTCTAATAAACATTTTCCTGTAAATGGATCGCCTACTTGTACAGTGGGAAGTTTTGCTTCTATATTTGCATCAAATTCTTCCGAAGCCATAGAAGCGCCGCCAATACCATCTCTACCTGTTTTAGCTCCTAAATATACGATAGGCAGTCCAATCCCTTGTGCTTTTGAAGAAAAAATTGCATTCTTTTTAGCAATTCCTGCGGCAAATACATTGACTATGATATTACCATTATAACAATCATTAAATTCAACTTCTCCTCCTAGCATTGGAACCCCAAAAGAATTGCCGTAACCTGCAATGCCTGATGTTACTCCTGAGAGTAGATGTTTGGTATTAGGATGATCGATAGATCCAAAGCGCAGAGAATTCATTAAGGCTACTGGTCGAGCTCCCATTGTAAAGATATCTCTTAGTATGCCGCCAACACCTGTTGCAGCTCCTTGATATGGTTCTATATACGATGGATGATTATGGCTTTCCATTTTAAATACTAGGCAATCACCATCTCCGATATCAATAACTCCAGCATTTTCTCCTGGTCCTTGAATAACATTCTTTCCAGTAGTTGGTAGAGTTCTTAGCCATTTTTTTGAAGATTTATACGAGCAATGTTCATTCCACATTGCCGATATAATTCCTATTTCTGTCAATGTAGGTTCTCGTTTCATAATTTTAAAAACTCTATCTTGATCACTCTGAGTAAGACCATGCTTAGTAAGCAATTCAATTATATAAAGTGATTTAGTAGACATTAATTATTACTTAACCTATGTTGAGAAGAGTAAATACTTAAACAGAAACTATAAATATTATATTAGACATTTATAAATTGATATCTCGGCATAACTTTAATATAGTATAATTCACGAAATACTCGACGATTGTTAGACAACAAAATATTTTGTATTCATATGATAAGACAAATTATACATCATATACAATATATATTATTTGTAGTTTCTAAAAACATTTCGAATGCATATATTTTATATTGCTATAAAAAATCTTAAAAACTACTGTTATTTTTTATAAAGGATTAGATTTAGTTAGTCGCTATAATAACAATTTTAATTTTGATGAATTATTCAGTTGATTAGAGATGTAAATATACCACGCCCATCCGTTCCTCCATGGATATCTTCTATTATGTTTTCAGGATGAGGCATCATTCCTAATACATTTCCTTGACGATTGATAATGCCTGCAATGTCGTTTATTGATCCATTAGGATTTGTATCAGAGGAATAGCGAAATATAATCTGATTATTGTTTTCTAATTCTTCTAGTCCTACTGAATCAATGAAATAATTTCCATCGTGATGAGCAACGGGATATTTTAAAATCTGATTATCTCGATAAGATTTTGTAAATGCTGTCTTAGAATTAGCCACTGATATTGAAACGTGTTTACAAGTAAATTTCAATGAAGCATTTCTCATTAATACACCAGGGAGCAAATTTAGTTCTAAAAGAATTTGAAATCCATTACATATTCCAAGAACTTTTACTCCTTCTTGAGCTTTTTTTTTAACAATTTGCATGACAGGAGTACGTGCTGCAATTGCTCCGCAACGCAAATAATCCCCATAAGAAAAACCGCCTGGTATAATAATTAAGTCAACATCAGGTATGTTTTTATCTGTTTGCCATATCAAACTAGGAGTGATGCCGATTACCTTTTCAACAGCCATAACCATATCCTTATCTCGATTTAGACCTGGTATCTGTACTATGGCAACTTTCATCAATATATTCCGAATTTACCTTGGAAATGGTTTTTAATACAACATCAAATAATAAAAATACAAAAACCTCAATGTAATCTAAAAAGTAATATAATCACTATAAAATAGATAAAAATAATACATCATATATTACTTAAAATTTACTGATTTTTGATGCGGATATCGTAATCTTCTATCACTAGATTAGCAAGAAGATTTTTGCATATGGTTTCAAGTTCTTTTAGAGCTGCGTCGTAATCTGTTTCTTTTATCTCTATATCAAATATTTTTCCTTGACGAATCTGATTAATGTTATGAAATCCTATATTGGAAAGAGCTACTTTTAACGCTTTCCCTTGAGGATCAAGAACGTCTTTTTTCAGTTTAACGATGACGCTAGCCTTTATCACAAATTAATTCTCCTGTTTTATTTTCTAATTGGCGTTATAGTTGTTTCGATTGTTTCTGGATCATTTCTTTTAAATATACCTAAACGACGTGCAATTTCATTATAATCCTTTAATGATTGATAATTTTGAATAAATAATTTGTTATTATATTTTGCTTGTTTTTCAATATGCCATAATCGACAGCAGTCTGGAAAAATTTCACTTGCAATGATGATACGAACTGTATCTCCGTCCATTATGCGTCCGAACTCAATGCTAAAGTCCACAAGATGAATTCCTATTCCCAAAAATAGGCCTGTCATGAAATCATTTATTCTAATTACCAATGACGTTATATCTTCAAGCTCAGAATGATTTAACCAATTAAAAGCGGTTATATGCTCTTCAGATACTAATGTATCATTCATAGAATCGTATTTATAATAAAATTCAACAATCGATCTTGGAAGGCTTAGTCCCTCTTTAATTCTTAGTCTTTTAGACAAAGATCCCGCAGCGGTATTCCTTATAACAACTCTTAAAGGAATATTTTCAGATTCTCTTATTAATTGTTCTCTTACGTTTAATCTGCGAATAAAATGGCTATGTATGCCAATTTTATTTAATTGAATGAATATATGTTCAGATATTTTATTATTTAATATTCCTTTTCCATTTATAATAATGAACTTATGTTCATCCTCTGTAATATCATCGTCTTTGAAATATTGGATAAGGGTTCCAGGTTCAGGTCCTTCATAAATAATTTTAGCTTTTATCTCATGAATAGGATTTCGTTGTTTCATAAATCCTCTCCTTAATTATAATATTATCTGAGATATATCTTTGATATAAATCCTTGCTATCATAGCTTAATATTATAATACATACAAATATATTGATAGTTAATTCATTTCGAAGACACGTTTAAAAATAGTATCAACGTGTTTTGTATGATAGCTATAGTCAAATTTATCACGAATTTCCTCTTCGGATAGCACTTTAAGTATCTCAGGATCCATAAGTAATTCATCTAGAAAGCTATTTTTATTTCTCCAAATTTTCATGGCATTACGCTGAACAAGATGATATGCTTGTTCTCTCGATTGACCGGCTTGTGTTAGAGCAAGAAGGATACGCTGAGAATTAATTAATCCTCTAAGTTGTTCAAGATTATTCATCATATTTTCAGGATAAACAATTAACTCTTCTATAACATCTCTTAGTCTTATTAGTGCAAAATCAAGATGAATTGTTGCATCAGGTCCTATCACTCGTTCAACAGAAGAGTGCGATATGTCTCTCTCATGCCATAGTGCTACATTTTCCATTGCTGGTATTGAATGCGATCGAATCAATCTAGCCAATCCTGTCAAATTCTCAGTTAAAACAGGATTACGCTTATGCGGCATCGATGATGATCCTTTTTGTTCTGCATGGAAGAGCTCTTCTACTTCAAGTATTTCAGTGCGTTGAAGATGTCTAATTTCTGTAGCTAATCTTTCAATAGATGATGCGATTACCCCGATTGTTGCGAAGTACATTGCATGACGATCACGAGCAATGATTTGTGTTGAAATTGGATCAGGATTTAGGCCCATAGATTTTGCAACGTGTTGCTCAACATATGGATGTATATTTGAAAAGGTGCCAACAGCACCAGAAATTGCACAAATCGCTATATCTTCTCTAGCATTGAGAAGGCGTTTTTTTGCACGAGAAAATTCTGCATAAGCCATTGCAAGTTTAAGACCAAAAGTTGTTGGTTCAGCATGTATTCCATGGGAGCGGCCAATAGTCATCGTATATTTATGTTCGAAAGCTCGTTTTTTAAGGCTTTCTAATAATAAATCAATATCTTTTAACAAGATATCAGTAGATCGAGTAAGCTGAATACTAAAACATGTGTCAAGAACATCTGAAGAGGTCATACCTTGATGAATAAAACGCGAATCAGATCCTATGATTTCTGCAAGATGTGTTAGAAACGAAATTACGTCATGTTTTATCACTGATTCAAGTTCAGATATTCTCTCAATATCGAAATTTGCATTGCCGCCTTTTTCCCAAATATTTCGTGCCGATTCTTTAGGGATAACGCCAATTTCAGCTAATGCATCACATGCATGCGCTTCTATTTCAAACCATATTCTAAATTTTGTTTCATGTGACCATATTGATGTCATTTCTCTTCTAGAGTAGCGAGGTATCATATTTAAGCCGATCGTTGATATAAGCCATTTTTAGTTTTAATAATAGGTGAATATATACGCTATTAATTAAAAGTCTAAAAAACAAGCAATAGATATATTGTTTTAGTAAATACTTTTAATATCAAGACACTAAAATATAAAAATCTTTACATCAAGCTTATTTTTTTTGAAAACATTAATTTAATTACAGAAAGAATAGTGCAGTATTTAAATAAAATTATGATCCTATAGATTTATTATTTGATATATTTTAATGCTGATTTTTTTAATTTGTTTAAGCAATCTTCATAAGATATTTCTGATTTTCGATTAAAAATTTCCGATCCGGCTACAAAAAGATTGGCTCCCGCATTTGCTAATAATCCAATGTTTTGCAATTTAACACCGCCATCAACTTCAAGTTCTATAGATCTTCCATTTATTAGGGATCTAGCTTGTTTTATTTTTGGTATAGTGTGATCAATTAATTTCTGGCCACCAAGACCTGGATTGACCGTCATTATTATAATCATATCAATATCATCTATAATTTTTTCTAATACTGCAATTGGAGTGGCTGGATTTATTGCAACTCCTGCTTTTTTCCCCATATCTCGTATAGTTTTTAATGATTTACTTATATCTGTAGAAGCTTCCGCATGTATTGTTATTATGTCGCATCCAGCATCTACAAATTTTTGTAGATGCTGATCAACAGATGAAATCATCAGATGACAATCAAAAATAGCCGTACTATATTTTCTCAATGACTTTATAACATCCGCACCAAAAGAAATATTGGGAACAAAACAGCCATCCATAACATCAAAATGTATCTGTTGCGCACCTGCTTTGGTTATTTCGTATACCTCTTCCCCTAGTCGAGAAAAATCTGCTGCTAGGATTGATGGGACAATTTTTACTGATAAAGTCACTATGAAAACATTGTGCTTATTATATCTGAAAGACTAATTGTAATTCCGGTTATAATATAAAAAGATATCATCTTACAGTGGACTATCCATCTTTTACCAGGATATACCTTTTTATATTCTGTGTTGTATTGCTGTATCATAATATTTTACATTCATACCTTGTTATTGGTCAATTACATAAAATTTCCTATATCAAAATTCTGATTCTATAAAATTATCAGAACTCTGAGAGAGCAGGTAACAGTATTTATATTATTTGTCCAGACAAAATAAATATTAATTTATGTTAAATTTATCTATATTTTTATGATCAATAGTCTTTTTTATTTCCTAAAGAGTAAATTATTCTGATTAATTCAATGTTATGGACTAAATAATAAATATTATGATTGCATCGCTAAGTACTCAAAATATAATAGAAATTATAATATATTGCATTTTTCTATAAAGAAGAATTCTTATTTGTTAAATTTGTTAAAAATGTTTATAAGAATGTTATATTATTTTTTTATCTATCCTTTTCAAAGGATAGGATCTATTTATTATACAGGTGGATTGTGTCTTTTGATATAGATGTATTAGAATATGATGTAGTAGTTGTTGGTGCAGGGCCAGCAGGCTTAGCTGCTGCTATACGTTGCAAACAAATCAATCCTAAATTATCTGTCGTTATAATTGAAAAATCTGCAGAGGTTGGAGATCATATTCTTTCAGGTGCTATTATTGATCCAATCGGAATAGATAGATTATTACCAAGATGGCGTGAAGAAAAAGACCATCCATTTCTAACATTAGTAGAACAAGATATTTACTGTTTTTTAAATTCAAAAAAATCAATCAATCTACCAGGATTTTTTGTTCCAAATTTTATGGATAATAAGAACAATTATATTGTTTCTTTAGGTCAAGTTTGTCGTTGGTTGAAGGTTAAAGCTGAAGCAATAGGTGTAGAAATTTATTGTGGCATTACAGCAGCTGAAATTTGTTATGGAAAAAACGGTGAAGCTATTGGAATATTTACTGGAGAAAAAGGTAGAAATTATTCTGGAACATTAGGTAAAAACTATATTGCTCCAACACTATTACTAAGTAAATATATGCTAATAGGTGAGGGCGCTTGCGGTTCTATAACTCAAAAATTGATAGAACGCTATTCTTTATCTGAAGGATGTCAACCTCAGAAGTTCGGTCTTGGCGTTAAAGAATTATGGAAAGTTAATCCTAAAAACTATACGAAAGGATCTGTTCTTCACAGTTTTGGTTGGCCGCTAGATATGAAAACTTCTGGAGGTGGATTTATATATCAATTTAATCAAGATTTGGTTTCTGTGGGTTTTATACTGCATCTTGATTATCAAAATCCTTGGTTATCTGCTTATGATGAATTACAACGTTTTAAGACACATCCTAATATTAAGTCTATATTTGATGGTGGAGAGCGTATTGAATATGGAGCGCGCCTTATAAGTGAAGGAGGGTGGCAGTCAGTGCCCAAGCTTTCTTTTCCTGGAGGCAGCCTAATTGGATGTTCAGCTGGTTTCGTAAATCTAGTTCGTATTAAAGGCTCTCATAATGCTGTTTTATCAGGAATTCTTGCTGCAGAAAAAATTGTAGATCGCTTGTCTAATGGATATAAAAATGATGATCCAATTGAAATTGAAAGTAGTTGGCGCAATACATGCATAGGTAAGGATTTATGGATTGTAAGGAATTTTAAGCCTTTATTATCTCGTTTTGGTATATTGATCGGATTATCTTTAGGATTTATTGATATTTGGTTTCAAAGAATTTTAGGTTTTTCTTTTTTAGGTACTTTAAAACATTATAAATTAGACCATGCTTCTCTAGATTCTGCCGATAAACATAAAAGAATAAATTATCCAAAATATGATGGTAAATTAACATTTGATATTAGCTCTTCCCTTTTATTGTCTAAGGTCAGATATTCTGAAGATCAGCCAAATCACATTATTGTTAAAGATAAAGTTTTACAAGAAAAATCAGAACTAGGTGTATATTCCGGTCCTTCAATGCGCTATTGCCCAGCAGGAGTATATGAATGGCATGAGCATAACGGTGAGTATAAATATATTATACATTCACAGAATTGTATTCATTGCAAAACATGTGTAGTAAAAGATCCTAATCGTAATATTGAATGGAAACCTCCGCAAGGAGATGATGGTCCTTGTTATTATGAAATGTAACAATATTTATTAGTTATAATTTCTTATAAAGATGATTTAAATTATTTATTTGAATATTATGTAAATTGTTTGAACTAATACTATCTAAATTAATATAAGATTTATTTTTTGTTTCTTTTGCCCTTGTTTTAATTATATATCCCGAGCGTCATTTGAAAAAACGTTCGGGATACTTATATTTGCGATTTATTTTTGCAGATTAATTATTTTAATAATTTACTTATATTCGTTATAAGCGTATTGATAATCCAGCGGAAAAAAGCGCATTATTTAAAATTTTATCATATGATTTTAGTTCTGTTAAATGATCGAATGTGTAGCGATATGATAAGTCTAAAGATAGAAAGCTAGCTAATTTTTTCTCAAGACCAACGCCGACAAACATATCTGTATTGTCTTTGTTAACAGATTTAATTTTATCGACAAATCTATTTAAATTAGTTATATCTCCCTTTTCTATATTTTTAGCGCGAACTCCTGCTAATCCATAGAATAGAGTGTTTTGAAATATTGATGAGTTGTCATTATTAAGTGTAAACCCACTACGTATAGATGCTGATAAATAGGGTTTTTCTCCTAAATATTTTGACTTTTCGTTTATGTCATATTGATCCATTTTATCTAAACCAAGCGACATACCGTATACAAGATTTCCATCTTGTGAATCGTAGCCTATAGAAACTCCTGTTATAGATATATTATCTTTTTTATCATAATTGGTATATTTTGAATTTATATATATGCCTTGCCAGGATGGTACATTGCTGTTTGTCGTAAAAAAACTACTATTATTTGCTTTATTAGGGACAAAAGCAAAATAATTTCCTGTGTCAGCAAGAGAACTAGAAGATAGTAATCCTAAAAAAAATGCACAGTAGATGGATTTAGATTTTATATTATACATCAGTCTTCTCCTATAATTATCGATTTTAAATGCCATAGATAATATCTAAGGCAATGTATAATTATTAAGTATAATAGTTACTATTTATAAAAGTATTAAACAATAAAAATATAATTTATAATATAGATATAAATTTATATAATAAAAATAATATTTATACATTTATATATGTTATATTTATATATTATAGTTAATTTTTTTTGACAATTTTAATTGTCATTTATTATTAATTAAAACAAAAATTATAAATATAGATAATTATATATTAACTATATATGATATTTTATTTTAAGAAATACTCATTATATTTATCATATTATTACATATAAATCATCTTCAATATATTGTATAAGATATAATTTTATTTGTATATAATAATCAATTTGATTTAGTTATAATGATAGGTTAACATGTTCTGTTAAAGTGTTAATTACTATTATTACCTAATGTATAATCAATATAGTTTTTATTTTTAAGCAGTGAGATCTTGTTTGTATAAGTTGTCGTTAAATATATTTCTTATTATTACCATATTTTCTTTGATAGGATGTGGTGGCTATATAGACATTTCTAAGGTTGGGATCAGTTCTCAACCGAAAAATGTTTTGTACTCTCAAGGATTAGATTATCTTCAAAATAGAAGATTTAGCGATGCCTATAATAAATTTAAAGAAATATCTGTTAATTTTCCTTTTTCTGAAGATGGTCGTAAGGCTCTTTTGATGTCTGCTTTTGTCAAGT
Organism: Candidatus Liberibacter americanus str. Sao Paulo; assembly: GCF_000496595.1. NCBI lineage: Bacteria > Pseudomonadati > Pseudomonadota > Alphaproteobacteria > Hyphomicrobiales > Rhizobiaceae > Liberibacter > Candidatus Liberibacter americanus. The sequence goes on along the minus strand of NC_022793.1, from coordinate 908,886 downwards.
ACAGTATAAAAGAATATTCAAAAGCTGCGGCTATAGGTAAGCAATATATTGATAAATATCCTAGGTATCCCAATATTGATTATGTTTATTATCTTATAGGGGTATGTTATGCTAATATGATACGTGACGTATCATATGATCAGCTATCTTCGATTAGTATGATTGAATATATGAATAAGATAGTCAAAGAGTATCCTGGCTCTAACTATGTAGAAAGTGCTAGATTCTATATTCGTCTTGGCAGGAATCAACTGGCTGCTAAGGAAATGGATATAGGTCGTTATTATCTTCAAAATAAGGAATATACATCAGCTATTTTGCGGTTTCATAATGTTGTAAGAGAATATTTCGATACAGAGCAGATAGAAGAGGCGCTTGCTAGAATTATTGAAGTTTATGTTATGATGGGTTTAGTTAATGAAGCTAGTAATGTATCGTATATTCTACAGAATAATTATCCTCAAGGATTTTGGTGTCAATATGCCAAAAAAATTATGAAATCTATTCCATAAATAGCGATGCTATGAGTAATGATTAGTTTTATCTATAAAATTTATTTTTCTAGAATTATTGTTGTTTTGATATGTTAATTCATCTTTCAATCCGTAATATTGTTCTTGTTGAGAATCTTGATATAGATTTTTCTTCTGGCCTTTCTATATTAAGTGGAGATACTGGATCTGGTAAATCTGTTTTATTAGATGCTATTTCACTTGCTATTGGGGGAAGAGGAGATGGTAGTATTGTTCGTAATCATTCTGAAAAAGGACAGGTAACCGCTGTTTTTGATTCCGTTGATTATCAATCACTTAAGAATATTTTTGATGAAGCTGGTATTCCTATTGAGGATAATTTGATATTGCGTCGCATTCAATTTCCTGATGGTAGGACAAAGGCTTATATTAATGATCAGCCCGTTAGTGTCAGTTTTATGCGTTCGGTCGGATCAGTTCTTGTTGAAATTCACAGTCAGCATTCAGATCGTGCTTTAATTGATATAAGTGGACATCGTAGAATGCTTGATTCTTATTCTGGAATAGAAGTAGATCTTCAAAATCTTGGCAGATTATATAGAAATTTTCGAAAAGCAGAGAATGAATTGCAAGACTATAAAGAGAAAATAAAATCCTCTGAAAAAGATGTTGATTTTTTGCGTTTTGCTGTCAAAGAATTACAAGATATTGCTGTAAAGCCAGGAGAAGAAGCTGAATTATCTGAAATTCGATCATCTATATTAAAGCGTGAACGTATAGTTGTTGATTTGTCGGAAATTATTGAAGAATTTAATAAGTCCTCTTCGCCCATTTCGGTTATTTCGTCTCTTTTACGTAGAATGGAACGTAAAAGTTTTGAATTTCCTGACTTATTAAGTCAAAGTATTTGTTATTTAAATGAAGCTCTTGATAATTTATCTGAGGCACAAAATGAGATGGAAAAAGTTTTTTCTGAGATTCAATATGATGCAAAAGAGTTAGAAAAAATTGAGGAACGATTATTTGCATTGCGTGCAATTAGCCGTAAATATTCTGTTTCAGTTGATGATTTGCCTGATCTAGAGAAGAAAATGGTTGCTGAATTTTCTGATATTTCTTCAGGTAGTGAAAAAATTTCATTTTTAGAAAAGTCGGTTCTTGAAGCTAGAAATATCTATAATGAACTTGCACAAGATATTTCTTATAAACGGCGTCGATTTGCAAAAATATTAGAAAATAGTGTTATGGGCGAGTTGCCTGCGTTAAAACTTGAGAATGTCAGTTTTGTAGTGAATATTGCTTCAGATGTTGATGATATTTCTCCTTATGGAATTGATAAAGTAGAGTTTCATGTAAGAACTAATGTGGGAGAGGCCATAGGCCCTTTGATGAAATTAGCATCAGGAGGTGAATTATCTAGGCTATTATTGGCTTTTAAAATTGCTTTTTTTGATAAAGGTACAGTGCCTACATTGGTTTTCGATGAAGTTGATTCTGGAATAGGTGGTGATGTTGCAGATGCTATAGGTTGTCGTCTTAAGAAGCTATCGGCAAAATCTCAATTATTTGTTGTTACTCATGCACCACAAGTAGCTGCTCTTGCCGATAACCATTTTTTAGTATACAAAAAAAACAAATCTAAAACAGAAAAAAGGATGGAAACACATATTTCAATTCTGACAAAACAAGAACGTTGTGAAGAAATTGCTCGTATGTTAGCTGGTAGTCATATAACTGAAGAAGCTAGGGCTGCTGCGAGAAGACTTTTAGATTTTAATCAGATTGGTTGTAATAGATTATAAGTATAAAATAGAACTATATTTGGTTGGTTAAATTATACTTTTATAAAAATAATTTATATCATGCATAAATTATCTATTATTTTTGCTTAGTTATGAGACTTATTTTTATCAGAAAATCCTTAAAATATTTTTTTTATCTGATAATAGCACAATTATTAATTTAATTGTTTAGCATTGACATATTAATTATTAACTGATTTACTGCCCTAAATTTATTAAATTAGTTGCACTATATTATAAGATTATATCTTTAGTTTTAGTTGTAATAAATTAGATCAGTGGAATTTTAGTATGAAGAGTATTATTAGAAAATTTGCGTTATTGGCTGGTTTAGTTAGTCCAATTTCTATATTTTTTTCTAATATAGCGCAAGCGAAAACTCTTGTATATTGTTCTGAGGGATCTCCTAATGGATCTTTTAATCCACAGTTTAATATGAGCTTAATTGATTTTGATGCAGTTGCTAATACTATATATAATCGCCTAGTAGAGTTTAAAGAAGGCACGACAGATCTTAGCCTGGGTTAGCTGAGAGATGGAAAATTAGTAATGATGGGAAGGTTTATACTTTTTATTTACGAAAAGGTGTCAAATGGCAACAAAGCAAACAATTTACGCCAAGTCGTGAATTTAATGCAGATGATGTTGTCTATAGTTTCATGAGGCAGATGGATCCCTCTCATCCATACCATAATGTTTCTGGTGGAAAATATACAATTTTTGATAGCTTATTAGATGGAATAATTAATAAAGTAGAAAAAGTTAACGATTATACCGTACGTTTTACTCTTAAACTTCCTAATATTGTGTTTTTATCTAATATTGCTGCTGGATTTTCATCTATTTTATCGGCAGAATACGCAGATAAAATGATGGCGGCAGGTAATCCTGAGAAATTTGATAATGATCCGATTGGTACTGGTCCGTTTCAGTTAGTTAAATATGAGAAAGATTCTCGTATTATTTATAAGGCTAATCCTGAATTTTGGGGAAGTAAGCCTAAGATTGATCGTTTGGTTTTTTCAATTACTACAGATCCTTCAATCCGACAAGCTAAGTTAGAAAAAAATGAATGTCAGATTATGTCATATCCAAACCCATCTGATATTGATCGTATTAGAAAAAATAAAAATATTGTATTGATGCAATATCCTGCTCTGAATATCGGTTATATTTTGTTTAATGTTGAGAAGAAGCCTTTAGATAATGTAAAAGTTCGGCAGGCGCTTTCAATGGCAATTGATAAAGATTCTATTATTGATGCTGTATATCAGGGTACAGGGCAGAAAGCTAAAACTCTTATTCCTCCAACAGTATTGGGATATAACTCATCTCTTAAGGATTATAATTATGATCCTAAAAAAGCTAAGAGTTTGCTAAAAGAGGCTGGCTTCCCTGATGGTTTTGATATCGATATTTGGGTTATGCCGGTGAATCGTCCATATAATCCTAACCCCCGTCGTATGGGTGAAATGATTCAGTTTGATTGGGCGCAAAATTGGTGTTAGAGCAAAAATAGTTAGCTATGAGTTTGGTGAATACCTTAAGCGTGCTACGAATGGAGAACATCAATCTTTAACACTAGGTTGGATATGTGATAATGGAGATGCAGATAACTTTTTTTCTTTATTTGCAAATGCCTCGATGAATTTTTCTAGATGGCATGATAAGGATTTTGATGGGTTAATCAGTAAAGCTCGTGTGGAGTTTAATACAAATAAACGTATTAAATTATATAAGCAAGCTCAGGTTATTATGCATAAACAATCCCCTGTTGTTTTTATGGCTCATTCAACTATATATGATGTTGTACGTAAAGAAGTGAGCGGTTTTGTGATGAGCCCTATGGGTAGTCATTATTTTGGGAAAATTGATATCATAAACTAAAAATCGGCTTATCTAGCTGATTTATTATATCATTTGATTTATTAGTTATTCCATAAGACTTGATAATATCAGGTCAACATTTGATATAGGATTAAGTTGATGTTACAATTTATTTCCCGACGCTTAGGCATTTTTGTTGTCACTTTTATTGGCATTACATTAGTTACATTTACTTTTATTCGTATGCTTCCTGGTGATCCTGTTACAATTATGATGGGTGAACGCGTATTAAGCTCTGAAAATCATGCAAATGTTATGAAGATATTAGGATTAGATCGTTCATTATGGCGGCAATATTTAAGTTACATCTATGGTTTATTAAGAGGAGACTTAGGTGTTTCTTTAGTTAGTCATTTGCCTATTTTGGATGAATTTTGGCCGCGTTTTAAGGCCACTTTAGAATTGGGATTTTGTGCAATTATATTTGCAACTATAGTTGGTATACCTTTCGGAGTGTTAGCGGCTGTTAAAGTTGGTTCTTTTATAGACTATCTATCTATTTTTTTTCATTAATTGGCTACTCTATGCCTGTTTTTTGGTGGGGAGTAATGCTGATAATGTTGTTATCAGTTCATTTGGGGATAACACCTGTTGCAGGTAGGGTATGTGATAGTTTTTTTATTGATGATAGCGCTTATCCACTGACTGGCTTTATGTTAATTGATACTTTGTTTTGGGGAAGTAGTGGTAGTTTTATTGATGCGTTAAGACATTTAATATTGCCAACTATTGTTTTAGGCACTGTGCCATTAGCTGTCATTGTACGTATGACGCGTTCTTCAATGTTAGAAGTTCTAGGTGAGAATTATATTCTAACAGCTAGGGCTAAAGGATTGAGTAGAATGAGGGTTATTTTTGTTCATGCATTACGTAATGCCTTGCTTCCTATAATTACGGTAATAAGTTTGCAAGTTGGTATGTTATTGTCTGGAGCAATTTTAACAGAAACAATCTTTGCTTGGCCTGGTTTGGGTCGTTGGATTGTTGAAGGTTTGAAAAGTCGTGATTATACAGTTTTGCAGGGTGGAGTTTTGTTGATCTCAATTTTTATTATATTTGTTAATATGATGATTGATATTTTATATGGGATCATAGATCCAAGAATACGCTGCAAAAAATAGGGAATTTAAAAATGTCTAAATTGGTTAAAATCAAAAAAGATAATTTTCCTAAGTCTTTGACAGTATTACAAGAATTTTGGTGCTATTTTAGTCAAAATAAAGCTGCTGTTTTTGGGATGTTTTATATTTTTCTGATGCTTATTGTTGCTTTATTAGCTGATTTTATTGCTCCTTATTCACCTACTGAACAATTTAGAAATAGTTTATTAAATCCACCTTTTTGGCAAGAAGGTGGCAGTTTGAATTTTATTTTAGGAACTGATGATATAGGTCGAGATATGTTATCAAGATTAATTCATGCTACTCGCTTGTCATTATTTGTTGGTTGTTTAGTAGTTATTATTTCTTTTATTATAGGAGTATCATTAGGATTGATTTCGGGGTATTTTGGTGGATTGATTGATCTTATTATTATTCGTATTGTTGATATTATGTTAGCCTTACCTGGTTTATTATTAACATTGGTTTTGGTAGTCATTTTAGGTCATTCAGTTATTAATACGTCTTTAGCACTAGCTTTTATTGCTTCCCCTCATTATGTACGTTTGACACGTGCAACAGTATTGGTGGAAGTAAATCGCGAGTATGTTCTGGCATCTAAATCGATTGGATCTAGTGCATTACGTCAAATGTTTATTAATATTTTACCCAATTGTCTTACCCCTTTAATTGTTCAGGCTTCTTTATCATTTTCTAATGCTATTTTAGATATGGCTGCTCTTGGGTTCTTGGGAATGGGGGTTCAGCCACCAATCGCAGAATGGGGATCTATGCTATCAGATGTTTTGCAATTTATGCAAAGTGCTTGGTGGATAGTTACATTTCCTGGTTTAGCTATTTTGCTAACGGTGTTAGCATTTAACTTAATGGGTGATGGTTTGCGTGATGCTTTTGATCCCAAACTAAAACAATAAATAGGTGATCTTATGGCATTATTAGATGTAGAAAATCTTTTTGTTAGTTTTGGTGATAAAAAATCATCTTTTCGTGCTGTTGATAATGTCAGTTATCAGGTAGAAGAAGGAGAAATCATTGGTATTGTTGGTGAGTCTGGTTCAGGGAAATCTGTAAGTTCGCTTGCTATTATGGGATTGATTGATAATCATGGCCATGTGGTTGCTGATGTTTTGAATTTTAATGGTCAAGATCTATTAAAAATGACAGTAAAAGAGCGATCTAAGTTGGTTGGTTCTGGAATAGCAATGGTTTTTCAGGATCCTATGACTAGTCTTAATCCTTGTTTTACTGTTGGTTATCAAATTATTGAAGCCATAAAAATTCATCAAAGATGTGATCGTCATAGCCGTTATAAATTGGCTATTGAATTATTGACTATGGTTGAAATTCCTGATCCAATATCATGTTTTAGTTGTTATCCTCACCAATTATCAGGAGGAATGAACCAGCGTGTTATTATTGCTATGGCCCTTGCATGCAAACCTAAGTTATTGATTGTCGATGAACCAACTACTGCACTTGATGTTACCATTCAAGCACAAATTATGGATCTTTTATTGAGACTACATAAAAAAAATAATATGGCTTTAATATTGATTACACATGATTTGGCATTAGTAGCACAATCAGTTGATCATATTATTGTGATGTATGCTGGGCAAGTTGTTGAGTCTGGAAAAGCTAAGGATGTTTTTTCTGTTCCTCGTCATCCCTATACTCAGGCACTATTAAGATCTTTGCCAGAATTTGCAATTAATAAGCAGCGTTTAGATTCATTACCTGGTGTTGTTCCAGGAAAGTATAATCGTCCAAATGGCTGCTTGCTTAATTCTCGTTGCCCTTATGTCATGGAAAAATGCTTGATTAATGAGCCGTCATTTAATGTTATTTCGGATAGAAAAGTGAAATGCCATTCTTATCTTGATGATAATGGTAAGTTAAAAATATGAATGAATGTAATGATAAATCAACATCTCCCTTATTAAAAGCAGTAGATTTAAAAAAATATTATACTGTTAAAAGTGGAATTTTTTCATCCGCTAAGGTAGTTAAAGCCTTGGATGGTATTTCACTAGAGGTATATAAGGGTAAGACATTAGCTATAGTTGGAGAATCAGGTTGTGGTAAATCTACCTTAGGACGTATTTTAACTATGATAGATACTGCAACATCTGGTGATATTAATTACCATGATCAAGATCATCTTATATTTAATAAAGATAAAAATGTTAAGAAATTATGGCGTCAAAAGATCCAAATTATATTTCAAAATTATTATGCGTCGCTTAATCCTCGGAAAAGAATATGTCAGATATTAGAAGAGCCATTATTAATTAATACTCAATTGTCTAATATTGAACGTAGGGAAAAAATATTAAATATTATGAAAAAGGTCGGTTTGAGTGAAGAGCATTTATACCGTTATCCGCATGTGTTTTCAGGTGGACAGAGACAGCGCATTGCAATTGCGCGAGGATTAATACTTGAGCCTAATATTTTGATTGCCGATGAGCCGGTATCTGCACTAGATGTATCTGTTCAGGCACAGGTATTGAATTTAATGATGGATTTGCAAAAAGATTTTGCTTTATCGTATGTTTTTATTTCTCATGATTTATCAGTTGTTGAGCATATTGCTGATTATGTGATGGTTATGTACTCAGGTCGTTGTATTGAAAGAGGTACTACAGAAAAAATTTTTAAAGATCCAAGCAGTGATTATACTAAATCACTATTATCTGCAATTCCTAGACTAAATCATAATTTAAGTCGTTAGTATATAACAAATATATAAAATATATTTACAAAGCAATTAAAGATAATTCTAAGGATTAATTTATTTTGAATATTTTTATGTTTATAAATAATATAAACCATTTAATAATGATGCTACTTTTCTATAATGGAAATATATCTCATTAATAAATTATTTTTTTATTTGGCTTTGATAAATTATTTGGGAATAATTAATGTCTATTAAGGAAATTATTCCTCTCGAAAGTTTAACTTTTGAGCAGGCTAGAAATGATTTTTTATTTCTAGCAAGTGAAATATCTTATCATAATGATCTTTATTATGATAAATCAAAACCTATAATTTCTGATGCTAAATATGATCAATTGTATCAACGTTATGAATCTATAGCGCAATATTTTCCATCTTTAGCCGAGCTTAAACCTGCAAATAAGCATTTAATCGCAGTAGGACAAGAAAAAAATCTTAAGTTTTTTAAGGTTGAACATTCTGTTCCGATGTTATCACTAAAAAAGTCTTATTCAGAAAAAGATCTTAAAAACTTTTTTTCTAGTGTTTATAGGCGATTAAAAATAAAAGTTAAAAATAGTATTCCTTTTATTCTTGAGCCAAAAATAGATGGTGTATCTATTTCAATTAGGTATGAGAATGGAAAATTTATTCATGCTGGACTTCGTGGAGATGGTTTTAGTGGAGAAAATGTCAGTCGCAATATACGAACTATTCATATGATCCCACAGGTATTATCATCAAAAGTACCAAAAGTTTTAGAAGTTCGTGGTGAGATTTACATCTCAAAAAGTGATTTTTTAGTTATTAATGAGAAAAGAATTGAATCAGGGAAAAGTGCTTATTCTACTCCTAGAAATGCTGTTTCTGGATTAATACGAT